>JBOFCO010000133.1:0-4816 GCA_051646105.1 Paracoccaceae bacterium | reverse complement strand
TCCAGCCGAGTCTAGGGGCGGGCCGGGGCGATGTTCTGTCCCGCCCCGACCAGTTCGATGCCGTTTTCGCCCTGTCCGGTCAGACGAAGCTGGATACGTCAATCCCGGCGCCGACCCAGACCTGCGTGGTGCCGAACAGATAAATGTCGTACTCCATTCCATCCACCGTCTGCGATCCGGTGTTTGTCAGGGCACGGCTCGTCTGGATCAGGAGTGTGTCATGCGTATCGCCATCGATCCGCAGCACTGCGTCGCGGGTGCCGCGCATCTGTGACTCCGTGACAGTGAAATCAACGGTGTATCCTGCGCCCAGATCAATTCTTTCGACAGAGGACAGTCTTACCGACCGCGCATCAGCGCCCCCTTCGGCCAGAACCAGAACCGTGTCGATCCCGGCCCCGCCATTCAGGGCGGCATCGCCGGCGGCAAACAGGAAAACATCGTTCCCGTAGCCGCCCAGCAGGCTGTCAGACCCCGTGCCCCCGTCCAGATAGTCATCACCGCGCTGGCCGCTGACTGTATCTGCGCCCGCCAGACCACGCATGTGATCGCCTGATGCGGTGCCGTTCAGCACGTCGGCACCGGATGTCCCGGCGAAGCTGTGTGCGAAATCCGCTGGCACGGGCGCCTCGCCAAGGTCAGTGACACGAACAGAAACTTCCTTGCTGTCGGTCAGCCCGGTCGTATCCGAAACGGTCAGCACCAGAGCATACAGGTTGTCGCCATTCGCATCGGCGGGATGTTCAAAATCGGGTGCCGTGGCGTAGCGCAAAACACCTGTCAGGGCATCGAGGGTGAACAGGGCCGCATCGGCCCCGGAAAGCGCATAGGTCAGGCCAAGCCCGCCTTCGCTTTCCCCGTCGTGGATGGCACTGGCATCCAGAACGTATGTGCCGTTTTCGGCCAGTGTCACGCTGTCGGCAACCATCAAAGTAGGGCCATGCCCATCAGCTATGTTGTTCACCTGCACCGCAAGCGCGCGTGTATCGGACAAACCGGCGCTGTCGGTCACGCGCACTGTCACCTGATAGATGTTGTTGCCGTCGGCATCGCCCGGCATTTCAAAATCCGGCGCGACCAGAAACCGCAGCAATCCGGTTGCTGGATCAATACCGAAGTGTCCTGAGTCTGCGCCGCCTGCAAGGGTGTAGGTCAGGCCGGACCCTTCGCCATCTTCCACGTCAAGCGCGGCAACATCAGTGACGGAAAGGCTGCCCTCGTCAATCGCGTAGCTTGTGAACCCAAGCAGCTCCGGCGCCTGGCCTTTCAGGAAATGAATACCCTGCTCGACCCCCACGACCACGCGCCCGCCAACGTCGTAGCGGTGGAAGGTCAGGCCGTTCTCGACCACCGTTCCCAACACCGTCAGCGTTGTGGATATGTCGAGATCGAACACATCGCCCGCATCGCCTGTTATCCGCAGTTCAGCATCGCGGCTTGATCGAAGCTGCGTAAACGACAGTTCCAGATTGTCGCGAAAGCCGTTGGTCATGTCGATGGCCTCGACCGAGGACAAGACCGCCGATCCCGCACGTTGCAGGCCCGCCGTGACGGTGATCAGCGTGTCAATTCCGGTGCCACCGGCAATCCGGATATCGTCGCGGTCGTAAACCAGAATGTCATTGCCCGCGCCCGCCACAAGATCGTCAACCCCGGCCCGCCCGTCCAGCAGATCGTTGCCGCCATAACCGTTTAGCGTATCTGCTCCGGCCCGCCCGATGATCATGTCAGCGGCAGAGGTGCCGTTCAGCAAATCAGGCCCCGGCGTGCCCTCGATCAGCGTGTCATAGTCGGCCGGGTCGCGCGGATAACCCGCAGGATCATCCGGCACGGTGACCGTCCGCCCGGCATCGATATGTGTGAGCGTCGAATGCGCCCCGATGACAAACGTTGCCGTACGACCTGCCCCACCGGTTACAACACCCTCGACATCGCTGTCCTTGCCGGGCGCGGAAAAGCCTAAACCTGCGCCGGGGGCCGCGAATTCCACCAGATAGCTGCCTGCCGCAAGCCCGGAAAAGCTGTAGGTGCCATCTGGCGCGGTGAGGGTTGTCGCAACCTCATTGCCACCCGTGTCCAACAGCCTGACGACGGCACCCGCCACAGCACCCTCGCCCGCATCATCCAGCCCGTTCCAGTTTGCATCGGTGAAGTAGCGCCCGGAAATTGTGGCATTCGGGGCAAAGGGCGCATCTGCCGCCCCCGAAAGGCCAAGACCGGCATCTGCGAACACATCAGCCGCGATCTGGCGCATCAGTCCGGCCATGTCCGCCGTCAGCCCTGCCGGAAGGAAACTTTCCGGTCCGGGTGGCAGGGTGCCGAAAAAGGACAGGAACATCAGGTTCGCATACAGGTAGCTGGCGGCAAGCGAGGGGTGGATGTTGTCCTCGGTCAACTGCAATTCCGCGCTTTCGCCCTGATCCCCCGCAACGGCAGTCAGCGCGTCGTAAGCGGCGCGATAGGCCAGCGCATTGGGCATATAGGCGGCATCATTGCGCAGGGCCGTTGCGCTGGCGCGGTCGTGATAATCGTCGGTGGCCGCCAGCGAACCGGCACTGACCGCCGCGTCATAGGGCCAGTTGCCGAAGATCATCAGTTTTGCCCCCACGGCCTGCGCAGCATCGGCAAACAGGTCGACATACAGATTGTCGGTTTCGGAATGCCCCGGTGTCAGCACCACGGCATCATAGGTGCCGGTTGCGATTTCGGCCCTTGCGGTGATGCCGGTGCTGTCGTTCCACAACTGGCCGACGCTGGCCCCGCCGATAAAGCTCGACTGATAATCGACCGTGTGCCCCGCAAGGCTGGCCATGTCGACAAACTGCCGGAACGAGGCGTGAGCCGCGACGTCATTGGGCTGGTAGTACAGATAGGAGTTCCCCACAAACAGGATACGCATTTCGATTTTCCCCAAATTGCGTCCGCCAGCGGTGAAATAACCGGAGCGGACTTTCGTTAAGCGTGAGCAGTGCGGCCATACTCACGGCAAGATTGTGGAGAGATTTTGAACAGCTTATGGTTAAATTGTGGGTCAGACATGCAATCAATGCGGGAAATCAGGTGGATTGCCGCCGTCCCGATGCAATCTGTCACACAGCGTTTACAAAACTGTAATATCTGCGTCATGCTTCCGACCTACAGGGGTGCCGGGCCGTTCGACAGGCCAGACGAATCTCAGGAGAGTTCCATGAAATCCATGACGATCACCGCATCGGCGCTTGCGATTGCCGCGCTGTCGGCGGGCGCCGCCGTTGCCCGCGAGCAGGTCCAGGTGACCGGTTCCTCGACCGTGCTGCCCTATGCGACCATCGTGGCCGAAGCCTTTGGCGAAAACTTCGATTTCCCGACCCCGGTTGTCGAAGGCGGCGGTTCGGGTGCAGGCCGCGCCAAGATGTGTGAAGGCGTGGGCGAAAATACCGTCGACATCGCCAATTCTTCCAGCCGCATCACGCAGAAGGACATCGACACCTGCGCAGCCAATGGCGTGACCGAGATCATGGAAGTCCGCATCGGCTATGACGGCATCGTCTTTGCCTCTGCCGCGGACGGTGCCGATTTCGCGCTGACCCCGGCGGATGTGTTCAACGCCATCGGCGCGCAGGTGGTCAAAGACGGCGCGCTGGCTGCAAACGCCAATACCCAGTGGGCCGAAGTGAATGCCGCGCTGCCCGCGCAGGACATCCTTGTCATGGTTCCCGGCACCAAGCACGGCACCCGTGAAGTGTTCGACAGCAAGGTCATCGTGAAGGGCTGCGAGGAAACCGGCGCCATGAAGCTGTTCATGGACAGCGGCATGGATGAAGACGCCGCCGAGGAAGCCTGCATGAAGCTGCGTACTGACGGACGTTCGGTCGACATCGACGGCGACTACACCGAAACGCTGGCCCGGCTTGAAGCCGACAAGAACGCAGTCGGCGTGTTTGGTCTGGCTTTCTACCAGAACAACACCGACAAGCTGAAAGTCGCTACCATTTCGGGTATCACCCCTTCGGTGGAAACCATCGCCTCGGGTGAGTATCCGGTGTCACGCCCGCTGTATTTCTATGTGAAAACTGCCCACCTGGACGCGATCCCCGGCCTTGCTGAATATGTCGAATTCTTCGTGTCCGACGACATGGCCGGGCCTGATGGGCCGCTGGCGGAATACGGTCTGGTTTCCGATCCGGAACTGGCAAAGACCCAGGAAATGATCGCCAACCGCACCCCGATGGGACCGCTGGAATAAGATAGACGACGGGCGGCGCAAACCTGCGCCGCCCGCATTCCGATACGGTGCCTGGGGGGCCTTCATGTCGGTTCTGCTGCTTGTCCTGATCGTGCTGGCGATAGCCGCCGCAGGATTTTTCCTTGGACGGGGCCGGGCGGTCTCGTCAGCCTCGGGCGACATACGCGCACTGCATTCCTTGCCGGGTTATTACGGCTGGCATGTCGCGATCATGGCCGCCATCCCCGCGTTGCTGGCGCTTGCTGTCTGGCTGGTGGTGCAACCCCTTGTCATCGAAAACCGGCTGGCTGCGCATTTCCCGCCCGACGTCGTTGCCAGTGATGCCGACCGCACCCTGCTGATGGGCGACGTGCGCCGACTGGCCGCGGGGCTGGATGCTGTGGTCGGTCAGGGCGCGATGACGAATGAGGACGCCACAGGCGTCGTTGCGGATGGCGCGTTGCGCAAACGCCTGGCGGATGCGGGCGTTGCGCTTGGGTCAGAGGTAACACCCGAAGTGCTGACGGCCGCTCAGGACTACCGCGCGCTAAGCAGGAAAGGGGCGCTGGGCCGCAGCATCCTGACGCTGCTGCTGGCGCTTGGCGGACTGGC
>JBOFCO010000113.1:0-29015 GCA_051646105.1 Paracoccaceae bacterium | reverse complement strand
GCCTTGCGCCGGTCGGTGGTGCGCAGGCCCTGGACGGCGGCGATCAGGATGCCGAAATCACCCGTCACGGCCCGCAGCGCCAGCGGGGCCAGCAGCCCGGCGAACAGGGCGAACACTTCCGCATCCCGTGCCGCCGGATCGTCGCGGGCGAAGACCTCATACCCAAGCTGGAAAAATTCGGCGCGACGCGGGCCGCGGTGTTCCTGCTTGCGGAACACCTCTCCCAGATAGGTGTAGCGTGCGGGTTCCGCGCCGTTTTCCATGTGGCCCAGAACGACGGGCAAGGTGAAATCCGGACGCAGCATCATTTCGCCGCGCAGCGGGTCGCTGGTGACAAAGGCGCGGGCGCGGATGTCCTCGCCGTAAAGGTCAAGCAGGGTATCGGCGGGTTGCAGGATATCGGCATCCACCGGCACGGCCCCGGCGGCAAGGAACGCGGCTTGCAGGCGCATCCCCTCGGCGCGGACGGCGGCCTTGTCAGTCATGCTGCGCCCCTGGTCCGGGTGTGGCGGCGAGGCCCCTCACCCTGTCCCTCCCCACGAGGAGCAGGGAAGCGCGCGATATTGAAGCGATCAGCGGGCCCCACACAGGGAAGCGCGACATGGGAAAGGCGGCGCCCCTCCCCTCCCCCTTGTGGGGCGGGGCCGGGGGTGGAGGAGCAGGCAGGCAGGATCATTGCCCCAGCATCCGCTTCACCGTTGCGACAAGCTGATCACGGTCTACCGTTTCCTGCGCCGGGCGGCCCTTCCACTCTTCTAATGTTGCACTTTTGGCGATCTTCGCGCCAAGGATCAGGTCTTTCACGATGACCTTATCCTCTGCGGCCTCGTTAGCGCCCTGAATGATGGCTATGGGGGAGCCGCGCTTGTCGGCGTATTTGAGCTGGTTGCCGAAGTTCTTCGGGTTGCCCAGATAGACCTCGGCCCGGATCGGCAACTCCGGCGTAGAAGCCGCACGCAACTCCGACACCATGCCCATGTAGTCAGCCATCCGGTCACGGTCCATCACCGTGACGACGACCGGGCCGATGCTTTCCCCGCCCGCGCGGCCCTTGGCGCGCAGGGCTGCCAGCAACCTGTCCACCCCTATGGAAACGCCGGTGGCGGGCACTTCCTGCCCGGTGAACCGCTTCACCAGATCATCATACCGCCCGCCCCCCGCAACCGAGCCGAATTGCCGGGGACGGCCCTTTTCGTCGAGGATTTCAAAGGTGAGCTCGGCCTCGAAGACCGGGCCGGTGTAATAGCCGAGGCCACGGACGACGGAGGGGTCGATGACGATGCGGTCGGGGCCGTACCCTTGGGCATCTAGCAGCTCAACAATCAAATCAAGCTCTTCGACGCCATCCATGCCGATCGTCGAGTTCTCAACAAGCTGCGCAAGATGTCTCACCAATGAACTGTTGAAGCTGTGCCCACCCTCAACGCTGCTGCTACCCGGACGCGCCCCATATTCGACTGCCTGAACAGCGCGCTGAACGCCTTCCATATCGCGATTCATCGCAGGTAGAATGATGTCATTTTCGACTTCGGCTGTAACAATCTCACGGGCTTCGATGAAAGCAATTATCTTGTCGGCCTTTTCGCTCGACAACCCAGCTCCCTTCGCAAAATCCCCGCTCTCGTCCTTGCGCCCCGCCCCCAGCAGCGCGCGAACACCCTCCACCCCCAACCGATCCAGCTTGTCGATCGCCCGCAGCACGATCCCGCGTTCTTCGGCGAATTTCTCGGGGTCTGACGGGTCCAGCACCCCCGCCACCTCCATCACCCCGTTCAACACTTTCCGGTTGTTCACCTTCACCACATAATCGCCGCGCTCGATCCCCGCTGCTTCCAGCGCATCGGCCAGCATCGCACAGATCTCGGCATCGGCGGCGACGGAGCCCGAACCCACCGTATCGGCATCGCATTGATAGAACTGCCGGAACCGCCCCGGACCCGGTTTCTCATTCCGCCAGACCGGCCCCATCGCATAGCGGCGGTAGGGCGCGGGCAGGTCGTTCCTGAACTGCGCGGCGACGCGGGCCAGGGGTGCTGTCAGGTCATAGCGCAGCGCCAGCCAGTCCCCGCTGTTTCCGGCGGCATCCTCGTCCTTCCAGCCGAACACACCTTCGTTCGGGCGGTCGACATCGGGCAGGAACTTGCCCAGCGCCTCCACCGTTTCCACGGCCGATGTTTCCAGCGGGTCGAAGCCATAGCGGTGATAGACTGCGGCAATCTTGTCCAGCATGGCCTTGCGTTCGGTCACGTCCTGACCGAAATAGTCCCGGAACCCTTTCGGGGTCTCGGCGCGCGGTCTGCGCTGGGATTTGTCCTTCGACATCGGCGGCCCCGTTCCTGCGGTCGCGGCGGGTGTAACGGAAGGCAGGGCGCGGGACAAGAAGGGCAGACAAATGGATGACAGCCGCCTGACCGCCGCAGAGGAGCGCATCGCCCATCTGATCCGCGCCGTTGATGATCTGTCGGACATCGTGACACGGCAGGAAAAGGACATCGCCCTGCTGACCCGCCGGATGCAGATGCTGATGGAACGCGAGGCGGACCGGGAGGCCGAAAGTGCCGCGCCGCCCGCCAACCAGAAGCCGCCGCATTGGTAGGCCGCGAATGGCGGTGATAAAGCTTTCACGCCGCGTGCAGCGCACGATGAACCGGGCGCTGCCGGCAGTGCGGTGGCGGAAGTGGACAGGCGCTGAATGACCAACCAGGCAACGATGCTGCAATACCTTGCCACGCTTACGCTTGGCGCTGCGGGCGGTTTGCTGGCCCTGCAGGGGAATATTCCGCTGGCGCTGATGATCGGGTCACTGGTGGCTGTGGCGCTGGTGGGCGCGTCCCGCCTGCGGCCCTTTGGCCGCGCCCCGGTGCTGCCGCCGCAGTTGCGATCCGTCGCGCTGCCCGTGATCGGCGTGGCCATCGGGACCAGTTTCACACCGGCAGTCCTGACGGGCGCGCGGCATTGGTGGCCAAGCCTGCTGGCGCTGTGCGTCTTTATCCCGGCGGCACATCTGGCGGGTTACGCCCTGTTGCGCCGGATTTCCCCGTTCGACAAGGCGACGGCGTTTTTCGGCACCGCCCCCGGCGGGCTGATCGAGACCGTGCTGATGGGAGAGGAGCGCGGGGCAGATGTGCCGATGCTGACCATGCTGCAATTCCTGCGGTTGGTGCTGACCATCATCATTGTGCCCGTGGCCTTTACGGTGATGAGCGGCCACGCCGTCGGCACCGCATCCGGAGCTGTGCTTGGGGGTGTGACACGCGCATTGACGCTGACGGATATCGGCGTCCTGACGGCAGCCGGGGCGGCGGGGGCGATGATCGGCCATCGTTTGCGGATGCCCGCCGGGCTGATCTTTGGCCCCATCGTCCTGTCGGCGGTGGCGCATCTTGCGGGGTGGGTGCAGGGCGCGCCGCCCGGCTGGCTGGTCGGGGCGACACAGGTTGTTGTCGGTTCGACCCTCGGCACGCGCTTTGTGGGAATGCGGCCCCGCATCTTTCTGACCGCCCTGCGGTATGCGGTGCTGACCACGGGCCTTACGATGATGCTGGCGGGGATATGCGCGCTGGTTTTGCCCGGTGTTGTCGGGGAAAGCCCGCAGGCCGTGTTCCTTGCCTTTGCGCCCGGTGGGCTGACGGAAATGAGCCTGATCGCGCTGTCGCTGAACCTGAGCGTGGTTTATGTGTCGCTTCACCACGTCGCGCGGATATTGCTTGCCGTCGGCTTTGCCCGAATTGGGGCGCGCTGGCTGATATAGCGACTACATCAGCCATTCAATCGGCAGCAGTCCGATCAGCACCAGCACGATGCGCTGCCGCAGGGTGGTGCCGGGTTCGGTATCCGTCACGACGCGGGTGCCGTCAGGGCCTGTGGTCTCCCATTGCAGCTTTCCGCCCGGCGTTTTCGTGACCCGCCAGGCCAGGCGATGCAGATGGGCGTCAAAGCTTTGTTGCAGATCGGCGGCAAGGCGGGGGCTTTCCACCAGAAAGCCCATTTCGCAGTTCAGGATCGCCGAACGTGGATCAAAATTGAAGGAACCCACGAAAACCCGCTCGCCATCCAGGGTGAAGGTCTTGGCGTGCAGGCTGGAAACCGAACTGCCGAGAAATTCCAGCCCCTCGGTCTCTGGCTGAACGCCGGGTGCCGCTTTCAGCTCGTACACCTCGGCCCCGGCGGCCAGCAGCCTGCGGCGATATTTCCGGTACGAGGCATGCACGGGCAGCACATCGGTCGCCTCAAACGAATTTGTCAGCGTCCGCACGCGTCGACCGGTGCGGGCCATGCCGCGCAAGGCTTTCAGCCCGCGTCTGCCCGGCACGAAATAGGCAGAAACCACATCGACGCTGCTGGTTGCCGCAGCAACGATCCGGGCAAGCCGCACCACGATCAGCCGCCGCACGCGTGCCTTGCCCAGCCCCTTGGCCGGGTCATCGCTGACCAGTTCCACGGGGACCCAGTCGAACGTGACCTGCCCCTGCACCAGCGCCTGTACAAGCGCCGAGGAGCGCACGGCCTCTGCATAGGCGTTTGCATCGTCGACCGCCAAGGCATCGGCCACCCCGTGCGACAGCAAGGTCAATCCTGCCTTGTCCGGCGTCACAAGCAACTCGTGCGGATAGGCTGACGCGCTGTTCCAGTAGCGGTCAAAATCTGCAGATACATCGGCGGCGGCGTTGCCCACCGCCAGCAGGTCGAAATCGGAATACTGGCCACGCCGGTCACGGCCAAAGTAGATGTCCCCGATATTGCGCCCGCCGATGATGGTGGCCACGCTGTCGGCGGTAAACGACTTGTTGTGCATCCGTCGGTTCAGGCGGGCAAAATCGAACAGATAGGACGCATAGCGTGGGGAGCGAAGGTTGAACGGGTTGAAAACCCGCACCTCGAAATTCGGCAGCGTGTTCAGCCCGGACAGTTCGGCATCAAGGTCAGGTGTGCCGTTGTCATCAACCAGAAGCCGCACCCGAACGCCCCTCGCGGCAGCCTGACGCAGTTCATCCAGAAGCGGCAGGCCGGTCAGGTCTTTCTGCCAGATGTAGTACTGCACATCCAGACTGCGTTCGGCGGCACGGGCCAGCAGCACGCGCGCGGCAAACGCATCTTCGCCGCGCGCGATCGATACGATGCCGGAATGTCCAGGGTTTACGGTTGCCACGGGCAGGATCGCACGGCCAAGGCTAGTGTCCAGATTCGCAGGAATAAGGGTGCTGTCCCTGCGACCCTTCAACGAAGGCAGACGAAACAGCAAGCGCGCGACAAGGACGGCAAGGACAACCAGTGCCGCAAGAACCGACATTCCCCTAATTATATCAAGCAAGCGGGCTACCCTTCCGGCTGGGCATCGGTGTGATGGAACGGATCAAGCCTCTTCCACCAGTGCCACGCCGGCAAGACTTTTCAGGGCGCCTTTCACCTGTGGTGTTACCGGATAGGCATCGCCGATCTGCACGTCGATGGCCTCGGCCCGGTCGTGATCGGTGATGCACAGCAGGATCGGCCCGCGGCCCCGTGCGCCCACATCTGCCGACAACCGCGCCAGCAGCCCCTGCACCGCCGGAACGGCGCCCGGATCGTCCAGATAGACGCGCAACCCGCTGCTGCCGCCCTGCATCGCCACGCCATCCACCGGCTGCACCCCGCGTGCCAGCAGCTTGATGCCGTCGCCTTCTGGTGTTGCCTCGACCGTCAGCACCACATTGCTGCCCGGTTCCAGGAAACTGCGCGCGGCTTCCAGCGTGTCGGAAAACACCGTCACCTCATAAAGCCCGGTCGGATCTGACAGCCGGACAAAGGCGAAACGGTTGCCCCGTGCGGATTTCCGTTCCTCGCGCGCGGAAACGGACCCGGCGAGCTTTGCCACCAGCGGGCCGCTCTGCGCCTCGGCGGTGACGGCGGCCAGGGTTTTCACGCCCGAGCGTTTCAGTGTGGGCATGTAATCGTCAAGCGGGTGGCCTGACAGATAGAAGCCAACCGCCTGATGTTCCTGTGCCAGCCGCTCCACGGGCAGCCAGTCATCTATACGCGGCAGTCGCGGTTCTGGCAGGTCGTCACCCGCTTCTCCAAAAAGCGACACCTGACTGGATCCCTTTGCCTCGTGCACGGCGGCGGACCATGCCGTCAGCGCATCAAGGCTTTCGAATGCCCTTCGGCGGTTGCCATCCAGAACGTCGAACGCCCCTGCACGCGCAAGCATTTCCAGCGGCCGTTTGCCGATGCGTTTCAGGTCACAGCGCCGCGCCAGATCGAACAGGCTGCGGAAGGGCTGGTCGCCCCGGCCCTCGACGATCAGTTGCATCGCATCGACACCGACATTCTTCAGCGCGCCCAGCGCATAGACGACCGCGCCTTTAGCCACACTGAAACTGGCTTGCGACCGGTTCACGCAGGGCGGCACCACCGGAATGCCCAGCCGGTCGACCTCTCGCTTGTAGACGGCCAGCTTGTCGGTCAGGTGGATATCGCAATTCATCACCGCCGCCATGAACTCTACCGGATGATTGGCTTTCAGCCAGGCAGTCTGATAGCTGACCACGGCATAGGCGGCGGCGTGGGATTTGTTGAAACCGTAATTCGCGAACTTCTCCAGCAGGTCGAAAACCTCGCCCGCCTTCTTTTCAGGCACACCGTTGCCCGTGGCCCCCGCGATGAATTTCGGGCGTTCCTTCGCCATTTCGGCGGCGATCTTCTTGCCCATTGCCCGGCGCAGCAGGTCTGCGCCGCCAAGGCTGTAACCCGCCATGACCTGCGCGATTTCCATCACCTGTTCCTGATAGACGATGATGCCCTGCGTTTCTTTCAGGATATGGTCAATGGTCGGATGGATCGATTCCAGCGGACGCAGGCCGTTCTTCACCTCGCAATAGGTGGGAATGTTTTCCATGGGGCCAGGGCGGTACAGCGCCACCAGCGCCACGATATCCTCGATACAGGTGGGCTTCATGCGCCGGAGCGCATCCATCATCCCCGAACTTTCCACCTGGAACACCGCCACGGTGCGGGCGCTGGCGTAAAGGTCGTAGCTGGCCTTGTCATCCAGCGGGATGGCGTTGATTTCATCCACCGCGCCCGCAGACGGCACATAAAGCTCTTGCCCGTCGGGGGCGATGTGCAGGTGACGCCCGCCCGCCCGGATCAGGTCGACGGCGTTCTGGATCACGGTCAGGGTTTTCAGGCCCAGAAAGTCGAACTTTACCAGTCCCGCCGCTTCGACCCATTTCATGTTGAACTGCGTCGCGGGCATGTCGGATCGGGGATCCTGATACAGCGGCACCAGTTCATCCAGCGGGCGGTCACCGATCACCACACCGGCAGCATGAGTCGAGGCGTTGCGATACAGCCCTTCGATCTGCTGGGCATAGGACAGAAGCCGCCCGACGACCTCCTCGGCCTTTGCCGCCTCGCGCAGGCGCGGCTCATCCGCGAGGGCCTTTTCGATCGAAACAGGCTTTACCCCTTCGACCGGGATCATCTTCGACAGCCGGTCGACCTGCCCGTAGGGCATCTGCAAAACCCGGCCCACATCGCGCACGGCGGCTTTTGAGAGCAGCGCACCGAAGGTGATGATCTGCCCCACCCGGTCACGCCCGTATTTTTCCTGCACGTACTGGATCACCTCTTCCCGGCGGTCCATGCAGAAATCGATGTCGAAGTCGGGCATTGAAACCCGTTCGGGGTTCAGGAACCGCTCGAACAGCAGGGAATATCGCAGGGGGTCCAGATCGGTGATGGTCAGCGCATAGGCAACGAGTGACCCCGCACCGGAGCCCCGACCGGGGCCGACGGGGATTCCCTTTCTTTTCGCCCACTGGATAAAATCCGCGACGATCAAAAAGTAACCGGGAAAGCCCATCTGCTCGATGATGCCCAGCTCAAACTCCAGGCGTTTGGCGTAGTCCTCCACCGGAACAGCATGCGGGATTACGGCAAGCCGCGCGGCCAGCCCTTCGCGCGCCTCATGGCGCAGCGCGTCAACTTCATCATCCGCAAACCGGGGCAGGATCGGCGCGTGCTTCTTTACCTTGAAGGCGCAGCGTCGGGCGATTTCAACCGTGTTTTCCAGCGCCTCGGGCAGATCGGCGAACAGGGCGCACATCTCTGCCTCGGTCTTGAAATAATGCTGGGGGGTCAGCCGCCTGCGCCCGGCGCTCTGATCTACATAGGCACCTTCGGCGATACAGATCAGCGCGTCATGCGCCTCGAACATCTGCGTCTTGGGAAAATAGACATCGTTGGTGGCAACCAGCGGCAGGCCCGCGTCATAGGCCATTTCGACAAGACCGCGCTCGGTCGCGGTTTCCGCATCCGTCAGTTTGCCGCCTTCGCCGGGGTGGCGCTGCAACTCGACATAGAGCCGGTCGCCGAAGATTTCTGCCAGCCGGTCGAGCAGCGCCCGCGCCTTTGCCACCTGTCCGGCCTGAAGGAAGCGCCCCACCGGCCCGTCTGCCCCACCAGTCATACAGATCAGCCCCGCGGCATGCGTCGCCAGTTCCGCGACCGTCGTCTGCGGCAATTGCCCGCCCTTGCCAACATACAGACAGGTATTCAGCTTCATCAGGTTGCGATAGCCTGTCTCGTCCTGCGCCAGAAGCACCAACGGGGCGGGCGGGCGGGCACGGTCGCCTGGCGGGGCCGGATCATAGGTCAGATCAATCTGGCAGCCGACTATGGGTTGTACGCCCGCCGCCGCCGCCGTCACCGAAAACTCCAGCGCGGCGAACATGTTGTTGCTGTCCGTCACGGCCACGGCAGGGATCGATTGATCGACGCATAACCCGACCAGTTTTTTGACCGGCACAGCGCCTTCCAGCAGGGAATGCTCGGTATGCAGGCGCAGATGAATGAATCGCGGCAGGCTCATGCCCAAAGCTTAACCTTTCGCCGAACGCTCTGACAGGGGGCATGGCTACCGAAAGGAAAGGCTTGCAAACGCGGGGCAAGCCGGATTTCCTGCGCATGAGGGGTCGCCGCTTCCGCTTTACGCCGCATCGGGCGGGAACGGCCAGGGTTCGGGTTCAGGACCAGGGTGCAGAGAAGGCGGCGGACAAGACCATGCCCGACATCGCGTTTCTTCTGAATGGAACGCCCGTCACCTTGCAAGACGTGCCGCCGACGCGGACGGTTCTTGATTGGCTGCGCGAGGATCGCGGCCTGACAGGTACCAAGGAAGGCTGCAACGAGGGCGATTGCGGGGCCTGCACTGTCATGGTGACGGATCAGGCTGGCAGCCGCGCGCTGAACGCCTGCATCCTGTTCCTTCCCCAGATCGACGGCAAGGCGCTGCGCACGGTCGAGGGGATCGCCGCCCCTGACGGTCGCCTGCATCCGGTGCAGCGGGCGATGATCGATCATCATGGCAGCCAGTGCGGTTTTTGCACGCCGGGCTTTGTCGTGTCGATGGCCACGGCGCATCTGAACGGGGCGACCGATCACGCCGACCAGCTTGCAGGAAACCTGTGCCGTTGCACCGGCTATGCGCCGATCCGCCGTGCGGCAGAGGCAGCGGAAAGCGAGCCCGTGCCGGATTGGTTGCGCGATGATCCCGGCTTCAGTCTGGCCGAAATATCCTGCGGGGGTGTAGGGGGTGCAAAACCCCCTGCCTTTCGCCCTGCCACAAGCGACGAACTGGCCGCCGCCTATGCCGCCAACCCCGATGCGACATTGATCGCCGGTGCAACCGATGTCGGGCTGTGGGTGACGAAACAATTGCGCGATCTGTCGCCTGTCGTCTTTCTGGGGGGCGTGACCGATCTTTCTGGCATCACCGAAAGCGGCGGTGAAATCCGTATCGGTGCAGGTGTCGCGATCGCGGCACTGCGCAGGGCAATGGCCGGGCCGCATCCGGCCCTTGCGGAATTGCTGCGCCGCTTCGCCTCTGAACAGGTGCGCAACGCCGCCACCATCGGCGGCAATATTGCCAACGGTTCGCCCATCGGCGACGGGCCGCCCGCGCTGATTGCGCTCGGGGCGCGATTGCATTTGCGGCGCGGTGAGACAAGGCGGGTCATGCCGCTGGAGGATTTCTTTCTCGATTATCGCAAGCAGGATCGTCAGCCCGGTGAATTTGTCGAGGCCGTCACCATCCCCGCCAGCGCACCCGGCCTGCGTTGTTACAAGCTGTCGAAACGCTTTGATCAGGATATTTCCGCCGTCTGTGGCTGTTTCAACGTGACAGTGGAGGACGGCCGCATCACGGCCGCCCGCATCGCTTTTGGCGGCATGGCGGGCATTCCGAAGCGTGCATCGATGGTCGAGGCGGCCCTGACCGGCCAGCCTTTTGCAGAGACCACGTTCCGTGCCGCGCTGCCCGCCTTTGCCGAAGACTTCACCCCGATGTCGGACATGCGCGCCAGCGCCGGCTACCGGCAGCGTGCCGCGCAGAACATGGCCTTGCGGTATTTTGCCGATCTCTCCGGTCAAACTGTCGACGTGCTGGAGGTGGCGGAATGAGCGTGGGCAAACCGCTTCCCCACGATGCCGCGGCCCTGCATGTCACCGGGCAGGCGCGCTATGTCGATGATATCCCGACGCCTGCAAACTGCCTGCATCTGGCATTTGGTCTGTCGACCGTTGCGCATGGCCGGATCACCGCGATGGACCTGTCGGCAGTGCGCGCCGCACCCGGTGTGGTCGCGGTCTGGTCGGCAGATGATCTGAAACCGATCCCGGATTGCTCGCCTTCTGCGCATGATGAACCGCTGCTGGCCACGGGAACGGTTCACTACGTCGGGCAGCAGGTTTTTCTGGTGGCGGCCACCAGCCACCTTGCCGCACGCAGGGCAGCCAGGCTGGCGAAGGTCGAATACGAAACCCTTCCTGCGATCCTGACCATCGATGACGCGCTGGCGGCAGACAGCCGCTTTGAATCCGGCCCGGTTGTCTGGGCAAAGGGCGATGCTGCCACCGCCATTGGCAACGCCCCCCGCGTGATCGACGGGTCGATCGAGATCGGGGGGCAGGAGCACTTTTATCTGGAAGGCCAGGTGGCACTGGTCGTGCCGCTGGAAGGTGGCGACATGCTGGTGCATTCCAGCAGCCAGCACCCGACCGAAATCCAGCACAAGGTGGCCCATGCCCTGCACCTGCCGATGAGCGCGGTCCGGGTAGAGGTGCGGCGGATGGGCGGCGGCTTTGGCGGTAAGGAAAGCCAGGGCAACGCACTTGCCATTGCTTGCGCCGTTATGGCGCGCGCCACCGGGCGGCCGTGCAAGCTGCGGTACGACCGCGACGACGACATGACCATTACCGGCAAGCGCCACGATTTCCGTATTGTCTATCGTGCCGGGGTCGATGCCGATGGCCGGATTCTGGGGGTGGAGTTCCGGCACTATGCCCGCTGCGGCTGGTCGCAGGATCTTAGCCTGCCGGTCGCCGACCGCGCCATGCTGCATGCCGACAATGCCTATCATCTGACCGATGTCAGGATCGAAAGCCACCGGCTGCGCACCAATACGCAATCGGCCACAGCGTTTCGCGGATTTGGCGGCCCGCAGGGGATGCTGGGGGTGGAACGGCTGATGGGTCACATCGCCCATGTCCTTGGCCGCGATCCGCTGGCGGTGCGCCGGGCAAATTTTTACACCGATGCGGCCCATATCTCTGGTGGCAACCGCCCGGCGCAGCCGAAACGGGTGGAAACCACGCCCTATGCGATGCCGGTAGAGGATTTCGTGCTGGGCAATCTGGTGGCGCAACTGGCGGAGGGTGCAGACTATGCCGCCCGCCGCAAGGCCGTCGCCGACTGGAACCGTGCCAATCCGGTGCTGAAGCGCGGGCTGGCGCTGACCCCGGTGAAGTTCGGCATTTCCTTCACTCTGACATGGCTCAATCAGGCGGGGGCACTGGTTCATGTCTATCAGGACGGCTCCATCCATCTGAATCACGGCGGCACGGAAATGGGGCAGGGCCTGTTCCAGAAGGTGGCGCAGGTGGCTGCCTCGCGTTTTGGCGTGGACATCGCCCGTGTGCGGATCACCGCGACCGATACCGCCAAAGTGCCGAACACTTCCGCCACGGCGGCATCTTCGGGCAGCGATCTGAACGGCATGGCCGCACAGGCGGCCTGCGACACGATCCGGGCGCGGCTGGCGGAGTTCATTGCGGACAAGCATCAGGCCAAACCCGAAAAGGTGCGCTTCGCGGATGACATGGTGCATGTCGGCGGCGAAAGCTATCCGTTCGAAAAGGTTGTGGCCTGGGCGTATCAGGCGCGGGTCGGCCTGTCGGCAACCGGGTTTTACGCGACACCCAAGATCGTCTGGGACCGGATGAAAGGGCAGGGGCGGCCGTTCTATTACTTTGCATATGGCGCGGCGCTGACCGAGGTGGTGATTGATACGCTGACCGGCGAAAACCGCATCTTACGCACCGATATCCTGCACGATTGCGGCGACAGCCTGAACCCGGCGCTGGATATTGGCCAGATCGAGGGGGCCTATGTGCAGGGGGCTGGCTGGCTGACGACCGAGGAACTGGTCTGGGATGCGAAGGGCCGCTTGATGACCCATGCGCCGTCGACCTACAAGATCCCGGCCTATTCCGACCAGCCGCCCGTGTTCAACGTGGCGCTTTATGAAAACAGGAACCGCGAGGCGACGGTTTATCGGTCGAAGGCGGTGGGGGAACCGCCCCTGATGCTTGGAATATCGGCGCTGATGGCCTTGTCGGATGCAGTCGCGGCCTGCGGTGATGGCACGATCTATCCTTCACTTGATGCGCCTGCCACGCCGGAAAGGGTGTTGGATGCCGTGCTGCGCCAGAAGGCGGCTGCGGCATGAGTATCGATCGCACAGAGCTTGCAGCATGCATTGCGGCCCAAGGCCGTGTCGCGCGCGTGGTTGTGGCGATGATCAGCGGTTCCGCCCCGCGCGAGACGGGCGCCGCAATGCTGGTCTGGGCGGGCGGCCAGTCGGGCACCATCGGCGGCGGCGCGCTGGAACACCTGGCGGCCCGCGAGGCGCGGGACAGGCTGGCGCGGCCCGAAGATCCTGTCCCCCCCATGCTGGATCGCCATGCCCTCGGTCCGTCGCTGGGCCAGTGCTGTGGCGGGGCTGTCGTGCTGTTGACAGAGGTGTTTTCCGCTGCCGATCTGGCCACGATCCCCGACTGCGGGCTTTACGCCCGTCCGGTTCTTGCTGGCGCGGGGGACATGCCGCTGGCCGTGCGCCGCCTGCTGACCGATGCACGCGGCGCTGGCGTGTTGACCGGTGCCCGGCTTGTGCAGGGCTGGATGGTCGAACCCATTGCCCGGCCCTCGCGGTCGTTGTGGCTGTGGGGGGCGGGCCATGTCGGGCGGGCGCTGGTTTCGGTGCTGTCACCATTGCCGGATTTCAGCATCACTTGGGTCGATACATCCGCCGTGCGGTTTCCCGATGGCATCCCCGAAGCCGTCATGCCCTGCATTTCCGATGATCCGCCCGCGTTGGCCCGTCTTGCCCCACCCGACGCGGAGCATCTGGTCGTTACCTATTCGCATGAACTCGATCTGGCCCTGTGCCACGCGATCCTGCAACGACCCTTTCGCAGCGCCGGACTGATCGGATCCGCAACGAAATGGGCCCGGTTCCGGGCGCGGCTGTCATCGCTGGGTCACCCTGAACCGCAGATTGCACGGATCGTCTGCCCGATCGGCGATCCGGCACTGGGCAAACATCCCCATGCGATTGCCGTTGGTGTGGCGGCCAGTCTTTTGCAACGACCCGGACGCCGTGAATTGAGGGAGGAGGTGGGACAGTGACAGGAGCGAATGGCCCTCTTCTGAGTGTCGAAGGGCTGCGCAAGGCCTATCCCGGCGTTGTCGCCAATGACGATGTGTCCTTCGCGGTGCAAAAAGGCGAGGTGCATGCGCTTTTGGGCGAGAATGGCGCAGGCAAGTCGACGCTGGTCAAAACGATCTATGGGCTGGTGCGTCCTGACAGCGGACGAATGCTGCTGAATGGTGGAACTTACGCCCCTGCCGCACCGCGCGATGCCCGAATGGCTGGCGTGGCGATGGTGTTTCAGCACTTTTCGCTGTTCGAGGCGCTGAACGTTGCGGAAAACGTGGCGCTTGGCATGGAAAACGCCCCGCCCCCGCGCGAACTGTCGCGCCGCATCCGCGAGGTATCGGAGGCCTATGGCCTGCCGCTTGATCCGCTGCGGCGCGTGGGCGACCTGTCGGCGGGAGAGCGGCAGCGGGTAGAGATCATCCGGTGCCTGTTGCAGGACCCGCGCCTTCTTGTGATGGACGAACCAACTTCGGTCCTGACCCCGCAGGAGGTGGAGATCCTGTTCCATACCCTGCGCAAACTGGCGGCTGAGGGGGTTTCGATCCTGTACATCAGTCACAAGCTGGAGGAAATCCGGGCGCTGTGCGGCGCGGCGACGGTTCTGCGCCATGGCAAGGTGGTCGGGTACTGTGACCCGCGCGAGAAATCTGCAAGCGAGCTGGCCGAGATGATGGTGGGGGCAAAGCTGCAGCCGCCGCAGCGCCCCAACCAGTCAGCGGGCGACGCATTGCTTGCCGTGCGGGGGCTTTCGGCGCGCCCCGCGACGGAATTTGGCACCACGCTGCGGGATATTTCCCTGACCGTGCGTGCGGGTGAGGTGCTCGGGATCGGCGGCGTGGCGGGGAACGGGCAGGATGAACTTCTGGCCGCATTGTCGGGGGAGCTGCGCAGCTTGCCGGGGGCCGTGATCCTGAAAGATCAGGAAGTTGGTCATCTTGGCCCCGGTGCGAGACGGGAACTTGGCTTGCTGGCCGCTCCGGAAGAGCGGTTGGGGCATGCCGCTGCACCGGATATGAGTCTGACAGAGAATGCCCTGCTGACTGCGGCACGGCGCGAAGGGCTTGCTCGGCGCGGGTTCATCAACTGGGCTGCCGCACGCACTTTCGCAGAACGGGTGATCGCGGGTTTCGATGTGCGCACGCCGGGGCCGGGGGTTGCGGCGCGTGCGCTGTCGGGTGGCAATCTGCAGAAGTTCGTCATCGGCAGGGAAGTGATGCAGCGGCCCGAGGTGCTGGTGGTGAACCAGCCGACATGGGGGGTGGATGCTTCGGCAGCGGCCTCGATCCGGCAGACGTTGCTTGACCTTGCGGCACAGGGCGCGGCCATTGTGGTGATCAGTCAGGATCTGGATGAATTGCTGGAGATTGCCGATAACTTCGCAGCATTGAACGAAGGCAGGTTGTCGCAGCCCCGGCCAACACGTGGTTTGAGCATCGCGGAAATCGGTCTGATGATGGGCGGCGCCCACGGCATGCACGAGATGGAGACGGGTGCCCATGTTCCGGCTTGAGAAACGTCCGACCCCCTCGCGTGCGTGGACGGTGGCAACGCCGCCTCTGGCGGTTCTGGCCACGATGATCGCGGGCGGCTTGATGTTCGCCGCGTTGGGGGCCAACCCGTTTCTGGCCATAAGAACGATCTTCTGGGATCCGCTCTTCGGTGAATTCGCCAGCTATTCGCGCCCGCAGCTTCTGGTGAAGGCGGGTCCGTTGATCCTGATCGCCATTGGCCTGTCGCTGGGGTTTCGCGCGGGAATATGGAATATCGGCGCCGAGGGGCAGTATATCCTTGGGGCGATCTGTGGCGGAGCGGTGGGTCTTGCCTTTTACCCTGCCGAGAGTTGGTTCATCTTTCCGCTGATGGTTCTGGCTGCGGCGCTGGGGGGGATTGCCTGGGCGATGATCCCGGCCTTTCTGCGCGTGCGGTTCGGGACAAGCGAAATCCTTGTGTCCCTGATGCTGGTCTATGTTGCCCAGAACCTGTTGGCCTGGGTCTCGCTCGGGCCACTGAAAAACCCCGAAGGGATGGGTTTTCCGGGCAGCCGCAACCTGTCGCAATATCCTGCCGCTGCAAATCCGGAAATGATCGTGGGCACGGGTCTGCACTGGGGCGGGGTTGCCGCGCTGCTGGCTGTCGTGCTGGCCCAGGTGCTGCTGACCCGGCACATGCTTGGCTTCCAGATCAGGGTGGCAGGGCAATCGCCGCGTGCCGCGCGCTTCGCGGGCGTGAATTCGGCGGCGTTGATCGCGCTTTGCATGGGGATATCGGGGGGGCTGGCCGGACTGGCCGGGTTGTTTGAACTGACTGGCCCGGCGGGGCAGCTAAGCACGGATTTCAACACCGGCTATGGCTTTACCGCGATCATCGTCGCCTTTCTTGGACGCCTGCACCCGATCGGCATCCTTCTGGCAGGGCTGTTGATGGCGCTGACCTATATCGGGGGTGAACTTGCACAGTTGCAGCTTGGCCTGCCCGCATCTGCCGTTCAGGCGTTTCAGGGCTTGCTGCTGTTCTTTCTGCTGGCCTTTGATGTGATGTCGAATTTCCGCATCAGGTTGCGCAGGGCGGGGGCTGCCTGATGGATTTCCTGGGCATCAATCCGGTTTCACTGATCGTGCTGCTGATGGCGGCATCGACCCCGATCCTGCTGGCGGCCCTTGGCGAACTGGTCGTGGAAAAAGCAGGCGTGCTGAACCTTGGGGTCGAAGGCATGATGATCGTCGGCGCGGTGACAGGCTTTGCCGTGGCTGTTGACAGCGGTTCGGCCATGCTGGGATTTATCGCGGCGGCGCTGGCGGGGGCGGCCCTGTCGATGATCTTTGCTGTGCTGACGCAGTATTTCCTGTCGAACCAGGTGGCGACGGGGCTGGCGCTGACTCTTTTCGGGCTGGGGTTTTCAGCGCTGGTCGGACAAAGCTATTCGGGGCTGAAATCGCCGCCTGTGCCGAAGATCGATCTTGGCGCCCTGTCCGATCTTCCCGTCATCGGCCCGATCCTGCTGAACCATGACCCGATGGTCTATGTCTCCCTGCTGCTGGTCGGGGTCACGTGGTATTTCCTGAACCACAGCCGGGGCGGGCTCGTGTTGCGGGCGGTGGGTGAAAATCACGATGCCGCCCATGCGCTTGGCTACAAGGTAATCCGGGTGCGGTTCGCGGCGATTGCCTTTGGCGGCGCGCTGGCCGGGCTGGGCGGCGCATATCTCAGCCTTGTGCGGGTGCCGCAGTGGACGGAAGGAATGACCGCCGGTGCGGGCTGGATCGCACTGGCAATCGTGGTGTTCGGGGCCTGGCGTCCATTTCGGGTATTGGTTGGTGCCTATCTGTTCGGCGGCATTACCGTGTTGCAACTGAATCTTCAGGCGGCTGGCGTCGCCATACCGGTGGAACTGTTGTCGACCGCGCCTTACCTGATAACCATACTCGTGCTTGTCGTGATGTCTTCCCGCCGGGGCAGGGCATCGATGAACGCGCCTGCCTCGCTTGGGCGGGCTTTCCACGCCTCGACCTGAGGCAGCAAACCGGGGCCGTCATTGGCCCGATAACAGGGGGATACAATGCGACTGAAGACACTTCTTGCCAGCGCCGCAATGGCCTTTGGCCTTGGCGGCGCGGCGCTGGCACAGGACCCGCTGAAGGTCGGGTTCATCTATGTCGGCCCGATCGGGGATCTGGGGTGGTCCTATCAGCACGATCAGGGCCGTCTGGCGGTCGAAGAACAGTTCGGCGACAAGGTCGAGACGAGCTATATCGAAAGCGTTCCCGAAGGTGCCGATGCGGAACGCGTGCTGACGCAGATGGCGATGTCGGGGGTCGACCTGATCTTTACCACATCCTTCGGCTACATGGACGCCACCAACAATGTGGCCGCCAAGTTTCCGGATGTGAAATTCGAGCACGCGACGGGTTACAAGCGGAACACACCGAACGTTTCCACCTATAACGCGCGCTTTTACGAAGGCCGCGCCGTCATGGGCACCATCGCGGGCCGGATGACCAAGTCGAACAAGATCGGCTATATCGGATCGTTCCCGATCCCCGAGGTGATCCAGGGCATCAATTCCACCTTTATCCACGCGAAAAAGGTGAACCCGAATGTCGAGATCAAGGTGGTCTGGGCCTATACCTGGTTCGATCCCGCGAAAGAGGCCGACGCTGCTGCGGCGCTGGTCGAGCAGGGTGTTGACGTGATCCTTGCCCATACGGATTCCACGGCACCGCTGGCCAAGGCAGCGGAAACCCCCGGCGTCATCGGCTTTGGTCAGGCATCCGACATGATGTCATATGCGCCCAGCCCGCGGGTTTCTTCCATCGTTGACAACTGGGCACCCTATTATGTGCAGCGCGTGCAGGCCGTTCTGGATGGAACCTGGGAAAGCAAGGACACATGGGACGGCATTGGCGAGGGCGCGGTCGAGATCGGCGAGATCACCGAAGCAGTTCCTGCAGAAGTGAAGGCCGAGGCCGAAGCGCTTGCGGCCAAGATCGCTGACAAGAGCTATCATCCGTTTACCGGCCCGCTGAACAAGCAGGATGGCAGCGCCTGGCTGGCCGAGGGCGAAGTCGCCGATGACGGCACGCTGGCGGGTATGAACTTCTTTGTCGAAGGGATCGTAGGGGATATTCCCCAGTAATCTTTGCCGGATAGCGAAAACGGAAGGCCCGCCGGTATGGCGGGCCTTTTCCGTTTTGCGCTTCGCGAAAGAATTTGATTGCTTCAATCAAACATATTCGTATTTATATATGTGTTGCAGGTGTAGGGGAGGACACTCGATGGCGCATGTCGTGGTGCTGGGCGCAGGGTTGGGCGGGGCCATCATGGCCTATGAATTGCGTGACCAGTTGCGGGCAGAAGACCGGATCACGGTCATAACCAAGGATCCGAAGTATCACTTCGTCCCTTCAAATCCGTGGGTGGCCGTCGGCTGGCGTGACCGCAAGGACATCAGCATCGATCTTGCCCCGACCATGGCAAAGCGCAACATCGACTTCAAGGCAGTGGCGGCAGAGCGATTGCACCCGCAGGAGAACCGCGTGGAACTGGTCGACGGGACATCGATCAGCTACGATTACATCGTGGTCGCCACAGGACCGGAACTGGCCTTTGACGAGATCGAGGGCCTTGGTCCGCATGGCGGTCATACCCAATCCGTCTGCCACATCGATCATGCCGAACAGGCACGGAGCGTATTCGAGCAGCTTGTGAAAAACCCTGGCCCGGTCGTTATCGGCGCGGCACAGGGCGCATCGTGTTTTGGTCCGGCCTATGAATTCCTGTTCATCGTGGAAACCGCGCTGCGCAAGGCAAAGCTGCGGGACCGGGTGCCGATGACCTTTGTCACCGCGGAACCCTATGTCGGGCATCTGGGCCTTGACGGGGTGGGCGATACCAAGGGGCTGCTGGAATCCGAGATGCGCGGCAAGCACATCAAGTGGATGACCTCGACCCGCGTGAAAAAGGTCGAGGCGGGGAAGATGACGGTCGAGGAAATCGCCGACGACGGCAGCGTGAAGACCGAAAAGGAACTGCCCTTTGCCTTTTCGATGATGCTGCCCGCCTTTCGCGGTATCAAGGCGGTTTCCGGGATCGAGGGGCTATCGAACCCGCGCGGCTTCACCATCGTCGACAAGCACCAGCGCAATCCGAAATATCCCAACGTCTTTGCCGTCGGGGTCTGCGTGGCGATCCCGCCGATGGGGCAGACACCGGTGCCCTGCGGTGTGCCCAAAACCGGATTCATGATCGAAAGCATGGTCACCGCCACCGCGCATAACATCGGTAATCTGGTGCGCGGACGCGCGCCCGATCAGGTCGGCACATGGAACGCCGTCTGTCTTGCTGATTTCGGCGACAGCGGCATCGCCTTTGTCGCGCAACCCCAGATTCCGCCCCGCAATGTGAACTGGTCGTCGTCGGGAAAATGGGTGCACCTGGCCAAGATCGGATTCGAGAAATACTTCCTGCGCAAGCTCAGGAAGGGGACTTCGGAACCCTACTATGAAAAGGCCGCGATGAAGATGCTGGGCATCGACAAACTGAAAGCGACAAGCAGCGGCTGATTGCCCTTGCCTTCCGTTTGCGCTCCGTTCAAGCCTTGGGGATGGCTACGGATATTCTCATAATCGGGGGCGGTGTGGCGGGGCTTTCGCTTGGCGCTGCGCTTGCTGGCCGCGCCCGCGTTACGCTGCTGGAAACGGAGGCACATCTGGCATCGCAGGCTTCGGCGCGATCTGCGGCGATGTATGAACCTTATTATGGCCTGTCGCCGGTCGTTGCGCTGAGCAAAGCCAGTGGCGAAAGCCTGCGCGCGGGCGGATATCTGACACCGCGCGGGATGATGCTGATCGGTGCGTCAGGGCAGGACAGCCTGTTCGATGCCGATTGTCGTGACCTTGAACTGGCGGAAATCCCGGTGCCCGACGCCTGCGGTATCATGCCGATCCTGAACCCTGATACGGTCCTGCGTGCGGCTTATGCCGATCATGCCTGGGATATCGATACAGACCGCCTTTTGCAGGATTTCACACGGGCCTTGCGCACCGCAGGCGGGCAGATCGTCACGGGTGCGCCGGTCCAGTCCGTTTCACGCGACGGTGCCGGCTGGCGGGTGGCGACTCCACAGGGAGAGTTCTCGGCGCCGGTCGTGGTCAACGCGGCCGGGGCATGGGCTGATCAGGTCGCCGCTTTGGCCGGCGCCGCGCCGCTGGGCCTGTCTGCATTGCGCCGGTCGATGGCGCGCATCCCGGTTGCGCCGCACGACCCGGCCGGTTGGCCGATGGTGATCGGCGCGGGCGAAAGCTGGTATGCAAAACCGGATGCGGGTGCGTTGATCGTTTCCCCCGCTGACGAGGATCCGATGGCCCCGCATGACGCCTGGGCCGACGACATGGTGATAGCCGAAGGTCTGGCGCGATACGAGGAGATGGTAACCCTGCCCGTCACCCGTCTGTTGGCAACATGGGCAGGCCTGCGCTGTTTTGCGCCCGACCGCTGCCCCGTGATCGGTTTCGATCCCGCTGTTGCGGGGTTCTTCTGGCTTGCCGGGCAGGGGGGGTATGGATTTCAGTCCTGCTTTGGCACTGCCGCGCTGGCCGCCGACCTTCTGTGCAGCAATGCCCCGGATTTCGATGCTGCACTGATCGCCGCCGTATCGCCTGATCGCTTCGCGGGTTGACACTTTCAATTTATTGAATATGTCGAGGCCATCAGAAGATGGAGCCCAACCATGTCATACAAGGCCAAGATCGACGAGATGCGCGCCGAACTGCGCGTGATGTACAAGGCGATTCCTGAAGCCACGCAGGGCTTTGCCACCCTGTCGAAAGCCGTCAAGGACAATGGCCCCCTTTCCGTGAAGGAAAAGGAATATGTGGCGCTGGGCATCGCCATTTCGCAGCGGTGTGAGCCCTGCATCAACTTCCATGTCGAGGCGCTGATGAAATCCGGTGCCACGCGCGAGGAACTGGGCGATGTGCTGGCCATGTCGATCCAGATGGGTGGTGGTCCGACGGTGATGTATGCCGCGCATGCGCTGGCCTGCTGGGACGAACTGGCAGCGGCGTAGACCGTCTTTCGGGGGTGACATCGGCGCCGCATTGGGAAAGCATGGGGCATGAAAGCCCTTTATCTTCTGCCTCTGCTCGCATGTCTTGCCGCCTGTGGCGGTCATCCTGACCCGGGGGCAATCACCCCTGCACCTGCTGGTGTAATCACCGCCCCGAATTTCGGGGATGCCGATCCGCATGACTGGTCTGGGCGCAGGCCGGAAAGCTACCCGGTTCATGGCATCGATGCCTCGCGTTGGCAGGGAACGATCGACTGGTCGACCGCCCGTGCGAACGGCGTGAATTTTGCTTTCCTCAAGGCGACCGAAGGCGGCGACGGGCTGGACCCGATGTTTGCCGACAACCGCCGCGCGGCCCGTGCCGCCGGGGTGCCGGCCGGGGCCTATCATTTCTGGTATCACTGCCGATCCGCTGCCGAACAGGCGCGCTGGTTCATCCGGCACGTGCCGCGTGCCGCAGGTGACCTGCCGCCGGTGGTGGATATGGAATGGACGCCCACATCGCCCACCTGCCGCAAACGCCCGCCTGCCGAACAGGTCCGGGCCGAGGCGGCGCTGTTCCTGTCGATTCTGGAACGTCACTACGGGCAGCGGCCCATCGTCTATGCCACCCCGGACTTTTACGCCGACACGCAGTTATGGCGGCTTGGTGGTTACGATTTCTGGCTGCGATCAACGGCGGCCCATCCGCGCGACACATTTGACGGACGGCATTGGACGTTCTGGCAGTATACGGGCACCGGCATTGTTCCCGGTGTGCGCGGGCGCGCTGACATCAACGTCTTTGCCGGATCGGCGGCAAGCTGGCAAAGCTGGCTGAAAGCCCGTCGACAGGATTGATCCTAAGTCAGCGCAGCCCGATTTCGGCCAATGCCAGAGCCACCTCGTCCGGCAGGGTGCTGTCCCCGGAGCGACCTTCGGGCAGATCGCGGGGGCTGTCCTTCGGGTCAAGATACCGCCAGCCCTGGAATGGACGGCGGGGCGCGGCCTCGGTGCGGATCACGCGCGGCTCCATCACCAGACCGCAGCGCAGGATGCCATCCGCCCCCCTCACCTCATCCAGCCGCAGGATGCGCTGGCGGCACAGGATCGATCCCTTGATGATCCAGTAAAGCGACCCGCCGGCCAGCAATTCCGGCTCTCGCTTCGGCCACATCCTGGTGACGTGGCGGCGTTCGCCCGTGGGGAAGGGCGATGGATGCGTGCGCTGCCAGTCGAGCAGATCCTCGACCGAATCCGCGCCGACGCAAAGTTTCAGCAGGTTGACGAATCCGGCCATGCAATCCCCCAGATGTGGCATTGTCGCCGCAGTCGACCCCAAGCGCAAGTTGACCGGGAGGGGGCCGGGGCGTATCGTGAACATCTTGCCCCAAGCGAAAGAATCCCCATGACCCGCTTCGCCGCCCCCATCGCCGAACAGATCTGGGATATGAAATACCGCTTCAAGGCGGCGGACGGCAGCGCGCTCGACGGCACGGTAGAGGATACCTGGCGGCGTATCGCCCGCGCGCTGGCCTCGGTCGAGAGGACGCCAGCCGACTGGGAAGACCGCTTCTATCATGCGCTGGAGGATTTCAAGTTCCTGCCCGCCGGTCGCATCACCGCAGGCGCGGGCACGGGGCGCAGCGTGACGCTGTTCAACTGCTTCGTCATGGGCACCATCCCCGACAGCATGGGCGGCATTTTCGAAATGCTGAAGGAGGCCGCGCTGACCATGCAGCAGGGCGGCGGCATCGGATACGACTTTTCCACGATCCGGCCCAAGGGGGCCGAGGTGATGGGTGTCGCCGCCGATGCGTCCGGCCCGCTCAGCTTCATGGATGTCTGGGATGCGATGTGCCGCACCATCATGTCTGCGGGCAGCCGCCGCGGCGCGATGATGGCGACGATGCGCTGCGACCACCCGGATATCGAGGCGTTCATCGAGGCCAAGCAGGACGCCGCGCGGCTGCGCATGTTCAACCTGTCGGTGCTGGTGACAGACCCGTTCATGACGGCAGTGAAATCGGACGGCCCGTGGGAATTGCAGTTCGGCGGCAAGATATACCGGACGGTGCAGGCGCGTGACCTGTGGAACCGGATCATGCGCGCCACCTATGATTACGCCGAACCCGGCGTGATCTTCATCGATCGCATCAATGCGATGAACAACCTGCACTATGCGGAAACCATCGCGGCGACCAATCCCTGCGGCGAGCAGCCGTTGCCGCCCTATGGCGCCTGTCTGCTGGGGTCGGTCAACCTTGCCCGGCTGGTGACAGACCCGTTCGGCAAGAAGGCCGCGCTGGATCTGGGCGCGCTGGACGATCTGGTGCGGGTGGCGATCCGCATGATGGACAATACCGTCGATGCCAGCCGCTTCCCGCTGGAGGCACAGGCGGCAGAGGCGACGGCGAAACGGCGGATCGGGCTGGGCGTGACCGGGCTTGCGGATGCGCTGCTGATGACCGGACTTCGCTATGGCTCGGATGAAGCGGTGGCGGCGACGGAGGCCTGGATGAAGGCCATCGCACGGGCTTCCTATCTGGCATCGGTCGATCTGGCCAAGGAGAAGGGCGCGTTCCCGCTGTTCGACGCGGAAAAGTTCCTCGCCTCCGGCAACATGGCGCGGATGGATAGTGACGTTCGCGATGTGGTGGCTGCGCATGGCATCCGCAATGCGCTGCTGACCTCGGTCGCGCCGACCGGGACGATCAGCCTGTATGCGGGCAATGTCAGTTCGGGGATTGAGCCGGTCTTTGCCTATGCCTACAAGCGCAAGGTCCTGCAGAAAGACGGCAGCCGTACCGAGGAAGAGGTCGTCGATTACGCAGTGCAGATGTGGCGCGATCGATACGGCGACGCGCCCTTGCCCGCCCATTTCGTGAATGCGCAGACGCTGGCCCCGCTCGACCACGTTCGGATGCAGGCGGCGGCGCAGAAATGGGTGGATTCCTCGATTTCCAAGACCATCAACTGCCCCGAGGATATTTCCTTTGAGGCGTTCGAGGCCGTTTACATGGAAGCCTATGACACCGGTTGCAAGGGCTGCACCACCTATCGCCCAAATGCGGTGACGGGAAGTGTGTTGAGTGTGAGTGAGAGCAGCGAAAAGACCCCGGCAGAAGCCCCGGAACAGGCGCGCGCCGTCGCGGCAGAGGGGGAGGTGGTCTACCTCTCCGACCCGTTCGACCGTCCGCAGACCCTTGAAGGCCAGACCTACAAGCTGAAATGGCCCGACAGCGAGCATGCGATCTATATCACCATCAACGACATCATCATCGCCGGGCACCGGCGGCCGTTCGAGGTGTTCATCAACTCCAAGAACATGGAGCATTTCGCCTGGACGGTGGCGCTGACGCGGATGATCTCTGCCGTGTTCCGGCGCGGGGGCGACATTTCCTTTGTGGTGGAGGAGCTGAAAGCCGTGTTCGACCCGCGGGGCGGGGCCTGGATGGAGGGGCGCTATATCCCGTCGATCCTCGCCGCCATCGGCGGGGTGATCGAACGACATCTGGTCGCCATCGGCTTCATCGACGGCGAGGGGCTGGGGCTGAAGACCGACCCCAAGGCGGTGATCGAAAGCATGAACAAGCCGCGCGGCAAGGCCTGTTCGTCCTGCGGCAGCTATGAAATGCGGATGGTCGAAGGCTGCATGACCTGCGCCAACTGCGGGTATTCGAAGTGCGGCTGAGACGATGCCTATCAAAAATGTTGGCAGCACATTGCGATGCGCTGCCAACAGATCTCACGATAGGTCAATCCGCGCGGCAGGCGCCCAGATAGCGGTTCTGGATATTTATGGTGCCGCTGAAGCCGACTGCATGATAGCTTCCCTGATTGTTCGCGGCGAATTCCAGATAGTGGTCGCCGAGCCCCGTGACAGTGGTAGTGCCTGTTCCGGCCGGGTCATTATGGGAGTTTGGTCCTGTGATGAACGGCGAACCACCATCAACATTCGCCGTCACGGAATTATCAGCGCGGAGACCCGCGACGTTGATCACTGCCCCGGTCGGGTATTCATTTCCCTCGCCGCAAAGACAGAACGCAAGCCTGTAATTATAGGCACCGGGTTGCTGGTTGCTATTGATACTTGCAACGTCCGACAGCCAGATATTCATTCTATCCTGGTTGCCGTAGAAATTGCCGATTGGCGTTTGCTGCCCATTCACTGTGGCGCTTGAAACCTGAACAGCGGGCGATCCGTTCAGCGTCCAGGAACTCGCCCGTTCCAGCACCGCGCGCTGATTTCCGCAAGACCACTTACGATTGTCCGCAATCGGGCGTTCGCGTGTGGGTTCGATATCAAGTGTGGCGACATCCCTTTCCGGCCCGCCGGTATAATAGGTGACGACATCAAGCGGTTCCCGTGATTCCACCACGAAAAACCCGTCGAAGGGCTCGGTGAATCCGGTAAACTTGCTGATGAACTCGCAGGTAAAGTACTGCGCTCCGTCGGCACCGATTTTCGTGTCGATGAAATAGGATATCTTGCCGTCTTCCGCAGGGTTTGCCAGCGCGAACTTGTAGCGAAATTCAACCGTTTCGTAGTTCGGGTTGTGGACATTGACCGATGCCCGATAGCTTCCCTGCATGGCAAGATCATTCTCGACCCTGCCGCACAGGATTTTTGAAGCATACTGATAGTCACTGGGCTTTTCATCGCCGTCACGGCCTGAGCCGGTGACACAGGGGATATCGACCTGCTTCGGGCCAAGCACACCGCGCTTGTTGCTTGTTCCAATCCAGGAGGAGCCCGATAGCGTTATAGTGCCGCACATACCATTTTCCTTGGCGATATTATACTTGACGTACCCAGCCGCATGACCTAGATATGAAGGGCAAGAAAGGTGCCCATCATGTCAATCCTGTCCCGCCCCGAGTTCCACAACGAAGAAGCCGCCTACGCCTATGTTGAGGCGCGCGTATGGGCGAACGGTCGGGTCTGCCCACATTGCGGCGTCGTGGACAAGAGCGGCAAGCTGGGTGGCAAATCCACCCGCGTCGGCGTCTACAAGTGCTATGCCTGCCGCAAGCCCTTCACCGTCAAGATCGGCACCATCTTTGAGGCCAGCCACGTTCCGATGAACCTCTGGCTGCAAGCCATCTACCTGATGTGCGCCAGCAAGAAGGGCATCAGCAGCAACCAGCTTCACCGCACTTTGGGCGTGACGCTCAAGACCGCTTGGTTCATGTCTCACCGCATTCGCGAAGCGATGCGCGACGACACGCTCGGCACCTTCGGTTCCGGCGGCGGCGTGGTCGAAGTTGACGAGACGTTCATTGGCCGTGAGCCGGGCAAGGAAGTGAAGCGCGGCGTTGGTCACAAGATGAAGGTTCTCACGCTTGTTGACCGCACGACCGGCAAGGCCAAATCCATTGTCGTGGACGACCTCAAGATCAAGACGCTCCTGCCGATCCTCAAGGCAAACATCGCCGCAGAGGCCACCATCTACACCGACGAGGCCATGCAGTACGACAACCTCGGCAAGCACTTCGCCCTGCACGACAAGGTCAACCATGGCATGGAAGAATACGCTCGCGGCGACGTGTCCACCAACACGGTTGAGGGCTACTTCTCGATCTTCAAGCGCGGCATGAAGGGCGTCTATCAGCACTGCGGCAAGAAGCATCTGCACCGCTACGCCGCCGAGTTCGCCTTCCGCTACAGCAACCGGATCGCCAACGGCGTGGATGATCGGGTGCGCGCCGACATTGCGCTGATCGGTGTGAAGGGAAAGCGCTTGACCTATCGGCGGGCTGACAACGAATTCTTGACGATTCAGGGGTAGGAACCCTATATATAGGCAGGGTAGTCATGCGCCGGGTAATCCCAGAGTGGTCGAGAGGCCGCAGGCGGAAACGCAATCATGGGCCGGGGGGCTACCCTACCTAAACCTTTGAAATCCTGCGGCTTGTGTTGCGCTGAGTCCAGCTTCGTCTAGCGCAGGAAGCGTCTTAAGGCCGTAGCTGAGGAAGTTCCCTCTCCTGTTGTAAATGTTCCCCGCCAACTCGTGGAGGTAAGCATGCTCCACGTTGCCGTATGGGTCAGGTTCGATTGCTGCCGCCACAGCGCTGACGCCACAGTCCGCGATTTGCAGGGCAGCCAATCGAGAGTGATCCTGAGCGTCAACGGCCTGGATGTCTATGACCGGCCAATGGATTTGTGTCTCATGATTGCCTCTCAGGTGCTCTAAATAACCCCTAAACCCATCATAGCTTAGGCCGCCCCGGCGTGAGAACGTGATCTTTGCCATGCCGTTGCCCTCTTGAACGGATCGCCTCTTGTCGCGGCACAGCCATGAAACTCGCTCGATGAGGTATCTTGTCAGATAGAAATAAAGTTGGTTCTTGTTTGTGAATGTCCCGGCGTTAGGTGTGTTCTTGAGGCCAATGACGCAGGAATACCTCAGAGGCTGCCCAGAGATGATCTGGCAAGCCCTGCGCTTCTGCGCATGGTTGAAATCTTTGAAATGTATGTCCCTCTTTGGGGAGTTGGGCCTGCACTCATCTTTGATGCGGTCCCTGAGCCTGACTAGCTCCAAATCCCTGCTCGCTCGAACAACGCAAGCGCCCACGGCTAGCCAGTGCGACGATCCGCCCCCGCTGCCGGTTTGGCGAAAGTTTGCCATGCCATCATCGCCGGATTCATCTATATATACGTGGAACGAATGAGCCATGTGGTGAGTAGATGAGCGCTGCAGAAAAGAGTCAACTGGACCGCTTCAAGGAAGCCGCCCGCGAGATCGAAGCCGACGAGTCAGACGACGCGCTGGACAAGGTCATGCGGAAGTTGGACCTGACCAAGAAGCCGGAAGAAGACCGCAAGAAGGACGGGTGAGGTATTGAGATACCTCCACCGCAGTGGTATCATAGCACCTCAATGGAGGTATGCGGTGGCCCTATCGAGAGCGAAGCGGTTCAGGATCACGATGGTGATGTGGTTTGCTCGGCGCGTGGGTGTGCCGATCCAAGTGCATCAAGCCTTTTTTGCGAAATCAACCAAGGTGTAGACATCATCGTCAGTGTTGTGGCCGACCACCAACATAACCTTGATGTAAGGCGAGCTTACCAGAACTAAGTCTTTTGATGGGTTGATGGCGGCCTTGCACTTGGCGGCAATCTGTGCCGCCGGAAGGTCAGACGAGAACAACACGAACGAAGTTGATCTATCCCAGAACTTGCCCGGATGCATGCACTCGGTAACTGCATCCATCAGTTTCGCGTATCGATCAGAGTAGCCAGCGTCATCAGCAATCGTGAACGAGACGTAGTAGGTTGTAGCCATAATGCTTCTCCCTCAAAATGATGCGTGGAGCGTCTCACGGCCTACACGATTCTGCAATGGGTACGGGAAGTATAATATCGCCTTTTCCTTGGCAATCGCGGCAACGTCCAGGGAGTTGAAGTAATTGGCTGCAAGATTATCGCATTCCGAGCGATGATTCCCCAACTGCTGAATCCAGTTGTTGCCGTTCGTTCGGTTTGGCCAGTTTGTATTTGCCGTTGTGGTTCGTGTTCCATCTGTGATGGAAACGTCCGCAAAACAATGTGCTGCTATGGCTGATGAGCCGATCGCTGAAAATGCCATGCAAAGCACAGTACCAAAAGCATTCAGTCTCATAAAGAACTCTCCACTTATACTTATAAGGTGATCAAAGTCACTGATGGTGTCAAATTTGCGATCTGCATATGCAACGGATAGCTTTGATCGC
>JBOFCO010000060.1:0-12838 GCA_051646105.1 Paracoccaceae bacterium | reverse complement strand
GGCCGATTGCGAGCGGCCCGAGGCGGGGTCGGTTGTCGTGATGCCGGTGGGTCCGAACACGGAACTTGATGCCGTTTCGGGTGATCTTGGCCCGGATGGTTTCGCGGTGACGGTCGAGGAACCGGCGCCGTCCTCCGCTGCGCGACCGGCATTGGCAGGCGATGCAGGCGAGCAGAGCGACATGCGCGTCAGCGACCGGGAACTGGAGGCGGCGGGCGTTCAGGTCACCTTCGATGGCCTGGGCATACGTCCACGTCTGGCGGTTTCCACCGAGAACATGCGCTCCAGCTTTACCGCCGGGCAGGGCATCAGCTTCCGCGCGTCGACCAACTATCCGGCCTATATAGCGCGGGCCGAGGTGCGGGTGATCGACCCCGAGCACAGGGGCAGCACGGTTGCCGTTCTGCCGGTCGCACCGAATGGCACGATCGACTGGACGATGCCGGCCGACGGACCGGAGGAGATGTTCTATGTCCTGCGCGTGTATGACGCGAAGGGGCGCTATGATGAAACCATCGGCCTGCCGCTGAACCGCACCGAGAAGGACTTCGATACGGAGCCGAAGGACGGCCCGGTCGTCGCGGCGGGAGAAGGCGATGACATGACTGCCCGCCGCACAATCCCGATCCGGGGCGGCGCGGTGACGGTGACGGGCACCACTGGCGGCGGTGATGCCGTGGTGATGGGCGAAAGCATTCCGGTCGATGGTGCTGGCCGCTATGTCGTTCAGCGCATCCTGCCGCCCGGACGGCATGTGGTGACGGTGGGGCAGGGCGGCGGCAGCCTGTCGCGCCGCATCGACGTACCGGAACGCGAGGTGTTCTATGTCGGGATGGCCGACCTGACATTCGGCAAGGAAAAGGGTGGCGAAAGTTACAGCCTGGGGCGGCTGGCAGGCTATGCCAAGGGGCATACCGCGCGCGGCTATACGATCACCGGATCGATCGACACACGCGAAGGGGAACTGGCTGACCTGTTCAGCGAACTGGATGCCAAGAACCCCGACCGCGTGCTGCGCCGGATCGACCCGGATGATGTCTATGCCACCTTTGGCGACGATTCCGTTTCGTTTGACGATGCGCCGACATCGGGCAAGTTTTACCTGAAGGTGGAACGCGACCGCAGCCATCTGATGTGGGGCGATTTCAAGACCGTGCAGACCGGCACCGAATTGATCCGCAGCGACCGCACGCTTTACGGGTTACAGGGCGTCTATAATTCCGTGGCGGTCATGCCGCATGGGGAGTCCCGCAGCCACGTATCGGGCTATGCCGCTGAACCTGACAGGCTGGTGCAGCGCGATACTTTGCGCGGCACTGGCGGCTCTGCCTATTTCCTGAAACGGCAGGATGTTCTGGAAGGCACCGAAACCATTCTGGTGCAGTTCCGCGATCCGGTTTCGGGGCGTGTCGTTTCCTCGCGCATGCTGACGGCGGGAGCGGATTACGAGATCGACTATTTCCAGGGCATCGTTCTGCTGAAACGCCCGCTCGGATCATCGGCAGGCGGCGGTGTGATCGTGGACCGGCCGCTGGGCGATTACGATGTGAACCTTGTGGCGCAGTACGAATATGTACCGACGACAGGATCGGTTGACGGCAATGCGCTGGGTTTGCGGGCGCAGCACTGGGTCAGCGACAGCCTGCGCTTCGGGGCCAGCGCGCAGCGGGAAACGACCGGCATCGCCGACAACAGCATTGCCGGGGCAGACCTCCTTTGGCGCAGGTCCGATGCGACCTATCTGACCTTTGAATACGCCCGTAGCGAGGGGCCGGGGTTCGGTTCCGATTTCTCGCTGACCGGCGGGCTGGACCTTGATCCCGATACCGGTCTGCCCTCGGTCGGCGTGGTGGGCAAACCCGCCGATGCCCAGCGGCTGGAGGCGCAGGCCGATCTGGCGGAACTGACAGGCGGGCGACTTCAGGGCGAGGTATCGGCCTATTACGACCGCAAGGAAGAAGGCTTCGTTTCCCCGGACTACGACATTGCGGAAACCCAGGTCGAATGGGGGTTCGAGGGCACTGTCGCGCTGAATGCCGCGACCGACCTGACCTTTGCGGCAGAGGATTTCCGCACAGATGCCGACCGGCGGCAGACCGATGCCGAAATCGGGCTTGCCCGACGTCTGAACGACCATATGACGGCGGAGGTGGCGCTGGCCCATACCGACCGCAGCGATCCGCTAGCGGGTGCTGCGAACAACGGCCAGCGCACTGATTTGGGTGCGCGGCTGACCTGGGACAGGGATGAAGATACATCCGTCTGGGTCTTTGGCCAGACAACGCTGCGCCGATCCGGAAACCTGCCCGCCAACCATCGGCTTGGTGTTGGCGGCAGCCTGCGGTTTACAGAACGGCTTCGGGCCGAGGCGGAGATTTCGGGCGGTTCTCTTGGTGCCGCGGGCGAAGCAACGCTGACCTATGACAATGGTGCCGGAAACGAGCTGCATTTCGGCTACCGCATGGATCCGCTGCGCAGTTACGAAACCTCCAGTTTCTCGGGCAGCGATGGCGGAACCTGGGTTCTGGGGGGCACGTCACGGGTCAGCGACAACCTGTCCTATCGCGGCGAAAACACCTATGACCTTGCGGGCGATGCCAAGGCGCTGACCACCGCCTATGGAATCCGCTACACGCCGACGGACGTGTGGGCGCACGAGGCGGCGCTGGAATTCGGCACCACCGACAACCGGTTGGGGGGCAGCCATGACCGCAAGGCGATTTCGGTCGGCACCACGTATTCGGGTGGCGAGCGCACCGAATCTGGTATCAAGCTGGAATTCCGCCGTGACGACGCGACCAACGACGAGCAGGATCGCAAGACATGGCTGGTGTCGGGCTTTGCGCGTTATCAGGTGAATGACGACTGGCGGCTGCTGGCCAATGCCGATGCGCTGGTTTCGAAATCCGACCAGTCCTCGTTCCGCGACGGGCGCTATATCGAGGCCAATCTGGGCTTTGCCTATCGCCCCGCGCACAACGACCGGGTGAATGCGCTGTTCCGGTATACCTATCTGGATGATCAGCCCGGTGTCGATCAGGTCAATGTCGACGGTGATATCGAAGGCCCGGCGCAGCGCAGCCATATCCTGAGCTTCGACATCAACTATGATCTGAATGAGCAATGGACCCTCGGTGGGAAATACGGCCTGCGTCTGGGCGAAGTCGCCGCGCGGGGCACCACGGATTTCGAACCGAACTCTGCCGATCTGGCGATCCTGCGGCTGGATTATCATGTCGTCCACAACTGGGATGTGATGGTCGAGGGGCGTGTGCTGAACAACCGCGAGGCAGACATCCGCGAAACCGGGCTGCTGGCCGGTGTCTACCGTCATTTCGGCAACAACATGAAGGTGGGTGTGGGCTATCAGTGGGGCGATGTGTCTGATGACCTGCGCTTGATCGAGGGTCGCAAGGAAGGTGCGTTCCTGAACGTCATCGGCAAGTTCTGAGTCACGCCGGTTTGGCGATCCACGTCGTCTTCTGCGACAGCACATAGCCCGCGCCATAGACGGTGCGGATGATTTCGGGGTTGCGCGGATCGTCATCCAGCTTGCGCCGCAGGCGGCTGATGCGCGCATCGATGCTGCGGTCAAAGGGTTCATCGGACTGCCCTCCACCGACCGCCCCGCTGACATCCAGCAACTGCGACCTGCTGAGAACCCGGCCCGAGCTTTCGACGAAACAGGTCAGAAGCCGGGCTTCGGATGACGAAAGCTGGCGCAGTTCGCCCGAGGCATGGGTGATCGTGCAGGCCTCCAGATCGGCGGTCCAGTCACCGAACACGGCAAGCATTGTCGTGACAGGGGCGGCGCTGCCCTGGCGCATCTGGTTCGCACGCCGCAGCACCGCGCGCACGCGCGCCAGAAGTTCGCGCGGCTCGAACGGCTTCACGATATAATCGTCGGCCCCGATTTCCAGGCCCACAACGCGGTCCGTCAGGTTTCCGCGCCCGGTCACGATCAGCTTCGGCACGTTTTCCGGCAACAGGCCGCGACTGAACAGCGAAAGCCCGTCGCCATCGGGCAGGCTCAGGTCGATCAGGCAGATGTCAGGGGCCTCACGACGCATCTCGCGTTCGAATTCTCCGATACGGCGAAAAGTCCTTACCTGAAAGCCATGCAGCGTCAGCGTGCGCGAAATCAGCTTTGCAATGTCGGCGTCATCTTCCAGCAGATAGACAAGCTCGGTCATGTTGCCCCCACCCTGCCGCTGACGCGCCCCAGCACCGCCGCCAGTTCCTCTGCATCAAACGGCTTCCGTAGAAACGGAAAACCGCCCGCCAGTCCGCCGGTGTATGCGGCCTTTCCGGTCATCAGTACGACACCGACGCCCGGAAACTCCTGTCTGACCCGGTCTGCCAGTGCCAGACCGTTCATGGCACCCGGCATGTCGATGTCGGTCAGGATCATGCCGATGCCCTCGACCCGGCGCAACAGGCGAAGCGCCTCTTCGGCATCCTCTGCCTCCATCAGTGGAAAACCAAGGGAGGCCACCTTACGCCGGACGGTGCGTCGCACCTCGATATCATCCTCGACCAGCAGCAGGATTGACCCCTCGCCCCACTCTGGTGCAGTGCCGGAATCTGCCTCGCGCGTCGGAATGTCAGCCATCCCGTCACGCACGGCTTCCAGATCGACGCTGGGAAGCAGGATGCTGAAGGTGGTGCCGCGATCCGGCTCGCTGTCTACCCAGACCGCCCCGTTCGATTGCCTTACGAAGCCATAAACCATCGAAAGCCCGAGGCCATTCCCGTATCCCGACGCCTTCGATGTGTAAAAGGGTTCGAAAATGCGTTCGACCTGGTCCGCCGACATGCCACAGCCGTCGTCGGAAAAGCGGATGCGTACGTATCGCCCCGAAGGCAACCGAAGCAAGTCGGCCTGTTCCGGCTGCAATTCGTAGGGGCCGGCCTCTACCTTGATTTCACCGCTGCCTTCGGTCGCATCGCGCGAGTTCATCGCAAGGTTCAGCAGCGCCATTTCAAGCTGGGCACGGTCGACAAAGGCACGCGGCAGGTCCCCCCGCGTGACGTGGTTGATGCGAAGGGTCGAAGGCACCGATGACCGCAGCAGGCCGCAGATTTCCGTGATCGCCGTGCCGATATCGGTGGGCGCGGCATCAAGTTGCTCGCGCCGCGCCAATGTCAGCAACCGTCTGGTCAGTGACGATCCGCGCCGTGCGGCAGAGATGGCGGGGGAAAGGAATTCCTCGACCATCTCACGATCGTCAAGCTGTTCAGACAAAGGCACCAGATTGCCCAGGATGATAGTCAGCAGGTTATTGAAATCGTGTGAAATTCCGCTTGCCATACGCCCCAGCGCGTCCATTTTTTGTGACCGCATCAGGGCCAGCATCGTCGCCTTCCAACGCGTGACGTTGATCGACACGAAATAAAAGGCGATCACGTCACCCGATGACGGACTTTCCGGGCGCAGCAGGGTGCGGATATCCTTGAAGCGGTTGCCGGGCAGTTCGACCTTCATCTCGAAATCGACCAGTGCTCCGCGCCGCGCCTGTTCGAAAAAGCGTTTCGATTCCTCCAGCGTCTGCGGATAAAGCACGTCACCGATGTTCAGGCCGACGATGTCCTCCGGTTTGCGCTCATAGGCACTGGCGAAACGCTTGTTGGTGTAAAGAATGCGCATTTCGCTGTCGATATGCGCGATCCCGGCGGGCACCTCGTCGGCGATCAGCTTCAGCCGCTTTTCGATCAGGGTCAGATCGTGGGTGCGCTGGTCAAGCTGGGTTCGCATCCTGTCCACCTGCCGCCGGGCTTCGGTGACATCGCTGCAGGTCATCAGCAGACCGCCGTCCGCAAGCGACGTTTCCGCGATGCGGATCACACGCCCGCCGGGTCCGGCGCGGTCACGACCCGGATGATCGGCGGTGTGTCGCCGTTCCTGCGTGGCCTGTCCCGCCATGTCGTCAAACCGTCGGAACGCGGCCAGCCCGGCTCCGGAAACGATCAGATCAGGAGGATAGCCAGACCGCTCTGCAAAGGGCGCGTTCCAGGCCAGCAGCCTGAAATTCCTGTCAAAAACGGCGATACCCTGATCAAGTGCGTCTAGCGCCCCGAGGATCGCCGATGCGGGATCGTCACTGATCTTGCCGTGCTGCAACCCCGCTCCTCCTTCGTGGCGCCCGCACGCAGGTTGGGGCAGAGCGGGCGGATTCCAAAGCACAATCCGCGATTGTCACAATTGGATACATTTCCTGCATAATTCCACAACATTGGAATGGCTGTTTTTCCCCCTGATCGCAGGTCGGGGGGAGACCGCCTGAGATCAACGGGAGGATACAATGCAGAACGGCACTAACATCTACGAAAGTGGATTGGATATGGTGCAGGCGAATTACGCCGCACTGACCCCGCTTTCCTTTGCCGAGCGCGCGGCAGCAGTTTACCCGGACTATCCCGCCGTGGTGTACGGCGATCTGCGGCGGAACTGGTCCGAAACCTACGAACGGATGTGCCGTCTGGGCAGCGCATTGGCGAAGCGTGGAATTGGCAAGGGCGATACGGTTTCTGTCGTGGCCGCCAATATTCCGGAAATGTTCGAGGCGCATTTCGGCGTACCGATGACAGGTGCGGTTCTGAACACGGTCAATACACGCCTTGATGCCGAGGCGATCGGATTCATATTGGCCCATGCCGAGGCAAAGGCTGTTATCGTTGACCCTGAGTTCTCCGAAGTCACCCATCGCGCCGTGATGATCAGCGGTCGCCGCGACATGCTGGTGATCGATATCGATGACCCGTCGTTTGAAGGCGGCGAGCGGGTCGGGGAAATCACCTATACCCAACTGCTTGCCGAAGGCGATGCAAGCTGGCGCGGATTGACCCCGGACAGCGAGTGGGATGCGATCAGCCTGAACTATACATCGGGGACGACCGGCGATCCGAAGGGCGTGGTCTATCATCACCGGGGCGCTGCGCTGAACGCGCTTTCGAATATCGTCACCTGGGGGATGCCGCATCATTCGTCTTATCTGTGGACGCTGCCGATGTTCCATTGCAACGGCTGGTGCTTCCCCTGGACCATCGCGGCGAATGCCGGTGTCTGCGTGTGTCTGCGCGCCGTGCGGGCAGAACCGATCTTCCAGCTTATCCGCGATGAGAAGGTGACCCATTTCTGCGGCGCACCCATCGTGCTGAACATGCTGGCCAACGCCCCCGACGAGCTGAAGGACTTCAATCATATCGTCAAGGTGATGACCGCGGGCGCATCCCCGCCCGCCGCCGTGATCGAGAAGATGGAGGCGATGGGGGTTGAGGTCACCCATGTCTATGGCCTGACCGAAACCTACGGACCGTCAGTCGTATGTGCCTGGAAATCCGCCTGGAACGAACAGCCGCCTGCCGACAGGGCCCGGCTGAAAGCCCGGCAAGGTGTGCGCAACGTGGCGCTTGATGGCCTGATGGTCGCCAATCCTGACACGCTGGAACGGGTGCCGTCCGACGGTGCCACGCTTGGCGAAATCTTCATGCGCGGCAACAACGTGATGAAGGGTTATCTGAAGAACCCTTCCGCCACGGAAAAATCCTTTCATGGCGGCTGGTTCGCATCGGGCGATCTGGGGGTGATGCACCCCGACGGCTATGTCGAACTGAAAGACCGCTCCAAGGACATCATCATTTCCGGCGGCGAAAATATATCGTCGGTGGAGGTGGAGGACGTGCTTTACAAGCATCCCGCAGTGATGGAGGCCGCCGTTGTGGCGCGACCGGACGAAAAGTGGGGCGAAACGCCCTGCGCATTCGTCGACCTGCGCAAGAATGCGACCGCGACAGAGGCGGAGATCATCGAGTTCTGCCGTCAGAACATGGCGCGCTTCAAGGTGCCCAAGACAGTGGTGTTCGGAGAGCTTCCGAAGACCTCGACCGGAAAGATCCAGAAATTCATCCTGCGAGACCGCGCCCGCGCGCTGCCCACGCCTTAACCCCATCCTCCCTGAGCCTGGCGGGGTCGAATGTCCCCCACACCAACGGCCCCGCCATTTTTCCCGGAGACCGGCATGACCGCTACAGACGATTTCATCCTCCAGACCGATGGTCTGACCAAGGAATTCAAGGGATTCACAGCCGTCGACAAGGTGACCCTGAATGTCAGGCGCCATCACATCCACGCGCTTATCGGGCCAAATGGTGCGGGCAAGACCACGGTTTTCAACCTGCTGACCAAGTTTCTTACCCCGACACGCGGCACGATCCGGTTCAACGGCCGGGACATCACTTTTGCCAGGCCGGCGGAAATCGCGCGGATGGGTGTGATACGGTCGTTCCAGATTTCGGCGGTGTTTCCGCATATGACGGCACGGGAAAACGTGCGGGTCGCGCTGCAGCGGCAGCTTGGCACAGCATTCCATTTCTGGCGGCCGGTCAGTTCGCTGGCAAAGCTGAACGCCCGCGCCGATGAACTGCTGGAAATGGTCGGGCTGGAACGTTTCGCCGACGGGCAGGTGGCCGACATGCCCTATGGCCGCAAGCGCGCGCTGGAAATCGCCACGACGCTGGCGCTGGAACCCGAACTCATGCTGCTGGATGAACCCACGCAGGGCATGGGCCGCGAGGATGTGGAGCGGATTACCGAACTGATCCGAAAGGTGTCCGCGAACCGCACCATCCTTATGGTCGAACACAACCTCGGCGTGGTTTCGAAACTGTGCGACCGCATCACTGTCCTGCAACGCGGGGCGATCCTGACCGAAGGCGCCTATGCAGAAGTGTCCGCCGATCCCCGCGTCAAGGAGGCCTATATGGGGAGGGCGGCATGACACAGACGGGCATCAACAGGGCCGATATTTCGAACCACGACATCGGCGGCCAGCACCTTTCCGAGCATATCGAGGAAATCCGCATTGCCGACCTGCACGGGTTTTATGGCGAAAGCCACGCGCTGCACGGCATCGACCTGACCGTACATCAGGGCGAACTGGTCACGCTTCTGGGCCGCAACGGTTCGGGGCGCACCACCACGCTGCGTGCGATCATCGGGCTTTTGCGGCAGCGGACCGGGTCGATCGTCGTGAAGGGTCGCGAAACCATCGGAATGCAACCGCATCTGATCGCGCATCTGGGCATCGGCTATTGCCCGGAAGAGCGCGGTATCTTTGCCAGCCTGAATGTCGAGGAAAACCTGCTTCTGCCGCCCACGGTCGCCCCCGGCGGTATGGCGGTCGAGGAAATCTATGAGATGTTCCCCAACCTTGCCGAGCGCCGCAAAAGCCAGGGCACACGGCTTTCTGGTGGGGAACAGCAGATGCTGGCCATGGCGCGCATCCTGCGGACCGGTGCAAACATCCTGCTGCTTGACGAAATCACCGAAGGGCTTGCGCCGGTGATCGTCGACAAACTTGGCGATGTGCTGATCCAGCTTAAGGGACGCGGCTATACCGTGATCCTTGTCGAGCAGAATTTCCGCTTCGCCGCGCCGCTGGCCGACCGGCATTTCATCATGGACCACGGTCACATCGTGGCCACCGTCCACAAGGATGAACTGGAATCGAAACAGGCCGTGTTCGACCAGTATCTCAGCGTCTGACCCTTACCAACAGGAGGAACACAATGAAACTTTTCAGGAAAATGCTGCTTGGCGCATCGGCCGCTGCGATGGTCGCGTCCGGGGCTGCGGCTGAAATCAGCGACGGCAAGGTCAAGATCGGTCTGCTGACCGACATGTCGGGCACCTATTCCGATATTGCGGGGCCGGGTGCGGTGGCGGCGGCGGAAATGGCCATTGCCGATTTCGGCGGCACCGTTGCGGGGATGCCGATCGAACTGGTTTCCGCCGATCACCAGAACAAGGCCGATATCGCCGCCAACACCGCCCGCGAATGGGGCGATACCGGGCAGGTCGACGTGTTTGCCGAACTTGTCACCACTTCGGTCGCCATGGCGGTGTTCGAGGTTGCCAAGCAGCAGAACAAGATCGCGCTGGTGTCGGGCGCTGCATCATCGCCGCTGACGAATGATGCCTGCATCCCGTCGGGCCTGCACTGGACATACAATACCCGCGCGCTGGCCGTGGGCACCGGCAGTGCCGTTGTGGCCGAAGGCGGCGACAGCTGGTTCTTTTTGACCGCCGACTACGCCTTTGGCCAAAGCCTTGAGGCCGATGTGACGAAGATCGTGCAGGCCGCCGGCGGCACCGTCATGGGGTCGGTCAAGCATCCGTTCCCGGCTTCGGATTTTTCGTCCTTCGTGCTTCAGGCGCAGGCTTCGGGGGCCAAGGTCATCGGTCTTGCCAATGCCGGTGCCGACACGATCAACGCCATCAAGGCCGCGAACGAATTCGGGCTGGTTTCCGGCGGGCAGTCCATCGCGGCACTGCTGTTCTTCATCAGTGACGTGCATGCGCTGGGGCTGGACACCGCGCAGGGCATCCTGCTGACCACCGGTTTCTACTGGGATATGGACGACGATACCCGTGCCTGGTCGCAGAAGTTTTTCGACAAGACCGGCAAGATGCCGACCATGGTGCAGGCGGGGGTCTATTCTTCTGTCACGCATTACCTGAAGGCGGTCGAGGCGACCGGGACCGACGCCACCGATACCGTCGTCGCCAAGATGCGCGAAATGCCGGTGAACGATTTCTTTGCCAAGAACGGCGTGCTGCGCAGCGACGGGCGGATGGTGCATGACATGTATCTGGCCCGCGTGAAGAAGCCCGAAGAAAGCAAGGGCCCGTGGGATTATTACGAAATCCTGCGCACCATTCCGGGCGAGGAAGCCTATGGCGCGCTTGAGGAAAGCACCTGCCCGACGAAGTGATCTGACAAGGGTCGGGCGCCGCAGGGGTGCCCGGCCCATTCCCACGCGAAGCAAGGAAGGATTGGTCCGATGCTGACGGATCTGCTGGGCATTCCCCCGCAAGTGCTTTTCGGCCAGCTCCTGCTGGGCCTGATCAACGGCGCGTTCTATGCCGTGCTTTCGCTTGGGCTGGCGGTCATTTTCGGCCTGCTGAATATCGTGAACTTTGCTCATGGTGCCCTGTACATGCTCGGGGCCTTTGTGACCTGGGGGCTGATGCAGGTGGCGGGCATCAACTACTGGGGCGCGCTGATCCTTGCGCCGCTGATCGTGGGCGCGCTGGGCATCGTCATCGACCGGCTGCTGCTGCGCCGTCTGGCGGGGGTCGACCATCTGTACGGGCTGCTGCTGACCTTTGGCCTTGCGCTGGTGATCGAGGGCACGTTCGTCAAGCTCTTCGGATCGTCCGGCATTCCCTATCCCACCCCCGCCGCGCTGGAAGGCGGGGTGAATTTGGGCTTCATGTTCCTGCCCTGGTATCGCGCCTGGGTGGTGACGGCATCGATTGTCGTCTGCCTTGCCACCTGGTTCATCTTTGAACGGACGAAGATCGGCGCCTATCTGCGCGCCGGCACCGAAAACCCGCAGCTTTTGCAGGCCTTTGGCGTGAACGTGCCACTGCTGACCACGCTCGCCTATGGCTATGGCGTGGCACTGGCGGCCTTTGCCGGGGTGCTGGCCGCCCCGATCACGCAGGTCAATCCGTTGATGGGATCGAACCTGATCATCGTGGTCTTTGCCGTGGTTGTGATCGGCGGAATGGGATCGATCATCGGGTCGGTCATCACCGGCCTTGGCATGGGTGTGATCGAGGGGCTGACCAAGGTGTTCTGGCCGGAAGCATCGGCCACGGTGATTTTCGTGGTCATGGCCGTCGTTCTGGTGCTGCGGCCCGCTGGCCTGTTCGGCAAGACGGCATAGGGGGCAGGATGATGAACGCTCGTATCGGATACCTGCTTGCCTTCGCCGCGCTGATGGTCGCGCCCTTCGCGATCTATCCGGTCTTTCTTATGAAGCTGCTGTGCTTTGCGTTGTTTGCCTGTGCCTTCAACCTGATGCTGGGCTTTGGCGGCCTGCTCAGCTTCGGCCATGCCGCATTCTTTGGCGGGGCCAGCTATATCACCGGGCACGCGCTGAAGGTCTGGGGCCTGCCCACCGAACTGGGGATCCTGGCCGGAACGCTGGCCGCCGGGGTGCTGGGGCTGGCAATGGGGCTGATCGCCATTCGCCGTCAGGGCATCTATTTCGCCATGATCACGCTGGCGCTGGCGCAGATGGCCTACTTCCTGTTCGTCACCTCGGCCTTTACCGGGGGGGAAAACGGGCTTCAGGGCATTCCGCGCGGCAAGGCGCTGGGCTTGTTCGATCTGCAAGACAATCTGACAATGTATTACTTCGTGCTGGCGATCTTTGTCATCGGTTTCGCAATCATCGCCCGCACCGTGCATTCCCCCTTTGGCCAGGTGCTTGGCGCGATCCGCGACAATGAAAACCGCGCGATTTCCCTTGGCTATGATGTCGACCGTTTCAAGCTGATCGCTTTCGTGCTGTCGGCCACACTGGCCGGCTTGGCCGGGGCGACGAAATCGGTGGTGTTCCAGCTTGCCTCGCTGACCGATGTGCACTGGCACATGTCGGGCGAGGTGGTGCTGATGACCCTGCTGGGCGGGCTTGGTACCATCGCCGGACCTGCCGTGGGGGCGGGCATCATTGTGACCTTGCAGAACTATCTTGCGACCGGGCCGCTGGGGGCCTGGGTGCCCGTGGTTCTGGGTGTGATCTTCGTCGTCTGCGTGCTGGCCTTCCGCCGGGGCGTGGTGGGCGAGTTGCGCGCCTTTTTCCGCAAGTCTTTCTGAACTTCGGGGAGTTGCTGCCATGAAACTGCTCGTCCCTGTGAAGCGGGTTATTGATTACAACGTGAAGGTCCGTGTGAAGTCGGACGGTTCTGGTGTTGATCTTTCGAATGTGAAGATGTCGATGAACCCGTTTGACGAGATTGCGGTTGAGGAGGCGATCCGTTTGCGGG
>JBOFCO010000109.1:0-26958 GCA_051646105.1 Paracoccaceae bacterium | reverse complement strand
GGCGCTGCCGGTGATCGGGGGCAATTCACTGTCGACCAGCTATATCGGCACCTTCACCGTATTCGTCTATGTCTGGCTGCCCTATATGATCCTGCCGATGCAGGCATCTCTGGAACGAGTGCCGCAGTCGCTGCTGGAGGCTTCAGCCGATCTTGGCGCCGCGCCACGCCAGACCTTCTGGCGGGTAGTTCTGCCGCTGGCGCTGCCGGGGGTGATTGCCGGATCGATCTTTACCTTCTCGCTGACTCTTGGGGATTACATCATTCCCCAGATCATCGGTTCATCGCGGTTTTTCATCGGGCAGACGGTCTATTCGTTGCAAGGCACGGCGGGGAACATACCGCTGGCCGCCGCCTTTGCCGTGGTGCCCATCGTCATCATGCTGGTCTATCTGTGGGTCGCGCGGCGGATGGGGGCTTTCGATGCGCTCTGACGCCCGCGCCCCGTGGATGCTCCGGCTGGCGGCCCTTGGCGGGCTGCTGTTCCTGCATGTGCCGATCTTGCTGATCTTCCTTTATGCCTTCACCACCGAAGAACGCAGCTATCAGTTCCCGCCACCGGGGCTGACGCTGAAATGGTTTCCCGTTGCCTGGTTCGAGCGGCCCGACATCTGGCCGCCGCTGTATCTGTCGCTGAAGGTTGCCGCGATATCGACCGCGATGGCGCTGGTGCTGGGCACGCTTTGCGCCGCCGCGATGGCGCGGGCGAAATTCTTCGGGCGGGACAGCATATCATTGCTGGTGGTACTGCCCATCGCGCTGCCCGGCATCATCACCGGCATGTCGCTGCGGTCGGCCTTTGCACTGATGGATATTCCGTTTTCGACATGGACCATCGTTCTGGGTCACGCCACCTTTTGCATCGTCATTGTTTATAACAATGCCATCGCACGCTTCCGCCGTCTGGGCGGCGCGATGATGGAGGCTTCTGCCGATCTTGGCGCGACGGGCTTCCAGACCTTTCGTCATGTGGTGCTGCCCAACCTCGGTTCCGCGCTTCTTGCGGGCGGGATGCTGGCCTTTGCCCTCAGCTTTGACGAGGTGATCGTGACCACCTTTACCGCCGGGCAACAGTCCACACTGCCGATCTGGATGCTGAATGAACTGGTCCGGCCCCGTCAGCGGCCGGTGACAAATGTTGTCGCCATCGTCGTGTTTGCGGCGACGGTGCTGCCGATCCTTGCGGCCTATTACCTGACGCGCGGCGGGGACGAGACCGCCGGTGCCGGAAAGTGAGCGCCGAAAATGAAAGCCCGACAATGAAAGGGAGACTCCCATGAAAATCGCCACCGAATTGCTGATCGGGGATCGCTTCGAGGCCGGGCAGGAAGCGGCAGAACAGGTGCTGAACCCGCGCACCGGGGCGCTGATCCTCGACCTGCCGGAGGCGTCCACCGATCAGGTGGACCGCGCCGTGGCCGCCGCCCGCGCCGCGTTCGATGGTTGGTCGCGCACCACCCCCGCCGAACGGTCCGCCGCGCTGCACCTGATCGCTGACAGGATCGAAGCCGATGCCGACGCCTTCGCCGCACTCGAGGCGCTGAATTGCGGCAAGCCGATCAATGCCGCGCGCAATGACGAGATGCCCGCCATTGTCGATTGCTTCCGCTTTTTTGCCGGTGCGGTGCGCAACCAGCATGGTGTCGTGGCCGGGGAATACCTTGCCGGGCACACCTCGATGATCCGCCGCGATGCGGTGGGCGTGGTCGCATCCATCGCGCCGTGGAACTATCCGCTGATGATGATGGCGTGGAAACTGGCCCCGGCCATCGGCGCGGGCAACACCGTTGTGTTCAAGCCGTCGGAACAGACACCGCTGACCGCGCTGAAGCTGGCGCATGTGCTGGCAGAGGTGCTGCCCAAAGGCGTGGTCAATATCTTGCCGGGCCGCGGGCAGACAGTGGGCAGCTATCTGATCAACCATCCCGGCGTCGACATGATTTCGCTGACGGGCGATGTGGCGACGGGCAAGAAGATGCTGGATGCGGCGGCGAAGTCGGTCAAGCGCACCCATCTGGAACTGGGCGGCAAGGCCCCGGTGGTGGTGTTCGACGATGCCGATGTAGGGGCGGTGGTCGAAGGACTGCGCGCCTTCGGCTTTTACAATGCCGGGCAGGACTGCACCGCCGCCTGCCGCATCTATGCGGGCAGGAAAATCTACGACAATCTGGTGGCCGACCTGTCCTCTGCCGTTTCTTCGATCCAACTGGCCAACGACGACGATACGACCAATGAAATCGGCCCGCTGATTTCCCTTCGCCAACGCGACCGCGTGGCGAGTTTCGTCAACCGGGCACGGGAGCAGGCCCATATCCAGATCACCACCGGCGGCGAGGTCATGGGCAATGGCGGTTTCTATTACCGCCCCACAGTGGTGGCGGGCGCAAAACAAAGCGATGAGATCGTCCGTCGTGAAGTCTTCGGTCCGGTGGTTTCGATCACGCCGTTTTCGGATGTCGATCAGGCGGTGGACTGGGCGAATGACAGCGATTACGGCCTGTCCTCCTCCGTCTGGACCCGCGACGTGGGTCGTGCCATGTCGACGGCTGCGCGCCTGCGTTACGGCTGCACCTGGGTGAACACGCATTTCATGCTGGTCAGCGAGATGCCGCACGGCGGGCTGAAACAGTCAGGGTATGGCAAGGATCTGTCGGCCTATGCGCTGGAGGACTATTCCGTCTTGCGCCACGTAATGGTGAAGCACGCATAGCAAGAGGCATGTCTCGGCACTTGTCGGCTGATGTGTGAGCTATGGCCAGCAGGCTGTTCGGTCGGATATCAATTGTTGGCCGCGTCAAAGCGACCATATCCTGACGGTGCCACCAGACTCACCCTTTCCATCGCCGGAATGTCGTCGGTACGGGACGGTATAACCATCCCCCGTCCCGTGCCACTCAGAACAGGCTGCCCTGCCCGCCGCCACTATTTCCGCCGCCGCTGTTTCCGTCGCCGCTTCGCGCCTTCGGCTTCGGTGTCACCGGTGCCGACGGGCCGCTCGTGGCGTCGCCCGCCAGTGGTGCAACCGCCAGCCGCCCGTCCCGGAACTGCACTTCCAGCCCGGCGGCGGCACCGGCAAGGGCGGCGGTGCGTGTCGTCACCGGACTTCCTCCGGCACGAACCAGGGCAAATCCGCGATCCAGCGTCGCCTCATAGCCCAGGGTGACGCGCAGGCGATCCGTGGCCTCCAGCCTTTCGCGCCGTCGGTCCAGCCAGCGCAGAAAGGCGGGGGAGATGGCATCGGCAACCCGATTCACGGCATCGCGCCGGGGGGGCAGCAACGGTTCGGCACGCCGCAACCGCATCGCGGTATCCTGCGCACCGCGTTTGCTGTCGGCAAGCCGCAGCGCGAGCACCTCGGTCAGGCGCACCCGATCCAGATGCCGCCTGCGTTCGCCAAGCCCCGCCAGCAGCGTTCCGGCCCGCAGCCCGCCCGTCGCTTCCGTCAGACGCAGGCGGCGGTGCTGCACCTGCCCGCGCAGGGCCTGCGTCAGGCGCTCACTGGCAAGGTCCAGCCGCTGCCCCGCCCCCTGCACCAGCGTCTCCGGCCGCGGCAAGGCGCGGGCAAGGTCGGTCAGCCGCTGGCGGCGCATGGTCCGCGCCTGCCCTGCCGCCCGCAGCATCCGTGCACCCAGTTCATCCAGCGCCACGGCAAGGTCGATCCTCACCGGCACGGCCAGTTCCGCCGCCGCCGTCGGCGTGGGTGCGCGCAGATCGGCGGCATGGTCGATCAGCGTGGTGTCGGTTTCATGACCCACGGCAGAAATCAGCGGGATGCGGCTTTCGGCGGCTGCGCGCACCACGATTTCCTCGTTGAACCCCCACAGGTCCTCCATACTGCCGCCACCGCGCGCCACGATCAGCAGATCAGGGCGCGGCACCGGCCCGCCCACCGGCAGCGCGTTGAACCCGCGGATCGCGGCGGCGACTTCGGGGGCACATTTTTCCCCCTGAACCGCCACCGGCCAGATCAGCACATGCCTTGGAAAACGGTCCCGCAGACGGTGCAAAATGTCACGGATCACCGCGCCAGAGGGCGATGTGACAACGCCGATCACCCCGGGCAGATACGGGATCGGCTTTTTCCGCGCCGCATCGAACAGCCCTTCGGCGGCCAGTGTTGCGCGGCGCTTTTCCAGCATGGCCATCAGCGCGCCCACGCCCGCCGGTTCCAGCGCCTCTACCACCAACTGATACTTGGACGAACCGGGGAAGGTGGTCATCCGCCCGGTGGCGATCACCTCCATGCCCTCTTCCGGCTTCACCGCCAGCCGCACCGCCTGCCCGCGCCAACTGACCGCGCCCAGCACGGCATTGGCATCCTTGAGGTCGAAGTAGAGATGCCCGGATGCAGGGCGGGAAACGCGCCCGATTTCGCCCCGAACCCTGACAAGGCCGAATTCCCCCTCGATCACCCGCTTCACCGCACCGGAAAGCTCCGACACGGTGTATTCGGGCTGGTTGCCCATCGGTAGGGGGGCGTCGTCGAGAATGTCCATTAGTCAAAACCACCGCCAGCATGACCATCATCGTTCCGCTCAGGCCGGGTATGATTTCTGCCCGCTGCGTCATCACCGGAAGAGCCGCGTTTTGGGCCATCTTTCTTTGGTCGGATCACGTTCCAGAATATCCAAGCGATCATGGCGACGACACCAAGCAATATGGTGTTTTGAATGTAACTCGTCATGGCACTCTCCATTTCTTCATGTCGTCTTGGTGACGTCCGTCCGGTTCGAGGCCCCGCAACTTACGATTCTTGTAACACAAGCAGGCGTTGCCCTTGCTTGCGTCAAACCTTATGACGCGCGCAAGCAAAGGCCAAGCGGGGCGCGCCATGAACATCCTTATCCTCGGCAGCGGCGGGCGCGAACATGCGCTGGCCTGGGCGGTGAAACAGAACCCGAGATGCGACCGGCTGATCGTGGCGCCGGGCAATGCGGGCATCGCACAACTGGCGGAATGCGCCAGCCTGGATATCCTGAACGGCGGCGCGGTGGCAGTGTTCTGCGAAGAAAACGCCATTGATTTCGTCATCATCGGGCCGGAAGCGCCGCTTGCCGCAGGCGTGGCCGACCGGCTGCGCGCGGCGGGTATTCTGTGTTTCGGCCCCTCTGCCGCAGCCGCGCAGCTTGAGGCATCGAAAGCCTTCACCAAGGAAATCTGCGATGCCTGCGGCGCGCCGACCGCCGCCTGGGCACGGTTTTCCAAGGTCGAGGCGGCAAAAGCCTATGTCCGCGAAAAGGGCGCACCCATCGTCATAAAGGCCGACGGGCTTGCCGCAGGTAAAGGCGTGATCGTCGCCATGTCGCTGGACGACGCGCTGGCAGGCCTCGACGAGATTTTCGGTGGGGCTTTCGGTGCCGCTGGCGCGGAAGTGGTGATCGAGGATTTCATGGCGGGCGAAGAGGCAAGTTTCTTTGTCCTGTCGGATGGAACCGACGTGCTGCCCATCGGCACCGCGCAGGACCACAAGCGCGTCGGCGATGGCGACACCGGCCCCAATACTGGCGGCATGGGGGCCTACTCCCCTGCGCCCGTGCTGACCGATGCCCTGCAACAGCAGGTGCTGGACCGCATCGTAAAGCCGACCGTCGCCGAAATGGCGCGGCGCGGCACACCCTATCGGGGGGTGCTCTATGCCGGGCTGATGATCGAGAACGGGCAGGCGCGGCTGGTGGAATACAACGCCCGTTTCGGCGATCCGGAAACGCAGGTGCTGATGATGCGGCTGGGCGCACAGGCGCTGGACCTGCTGCTGGCCTGTGCCGAGGGCCGCCTGGCGGATATAAGCGCCACCTGGGCAGAGGATCATGCGCTGACGGTGGTCATGGCCGCGAAAGGCTATCCTGGGACATATGAGAAAGGCAGCGTCATCGGCGGGCTGGATGCCCTGCCGGAAGACAGTTTCAACATGGTCTTCCATGCCGGAACCACCGAGCGAAACGGCAAGATCACCGCGGGGGGTGGGCGCGTGCTGAACGTGACCGCACGGGGCAGGTCGCTGACCGAGGCGCGCGACCGCGCCTATGCGATGGTGGATGCGATCGACTGGCCCGAAGGTTTCTGTCGCCGCGACATTGGCTGGCGGGCATTGTAGGATATTGAAAAAGCCTACACCCCAATGCAGGGCGATCTATCGGGAGCCCTTGCAATCAACGGCGTTGGCGACGGAAATCGGCCCCTTGTAGTCTGCCACGCTTTCCGATTTCAGCGCGCCGTCCTCCAGCCAGATTTCCAGGACCTGCCGCCAGCTTGCGTCAACGGCAAAGATGCGTGGCCCCTGCCCGCAATCGGCAATACCCCCCTGCAGGAAAATGTCGCCCTTCACATGGTTGGTGACACCGCGCAATTCCGGTACGCGCCGACCGTCGGCCAGTTTCATCGGGGCCAGAATGCCATCACGGAACTGCACGATTTTTAGCACCGGGGCGACATGCGGGGTCTCGACATAGGCGATTTCCGCCCTTCCGTCACCGTCCAGATCGGCGCTGCCGATGATGGCCAGCCAGCGGTACGGCTTGCCGATATGCGGCGTGGCTGCGACCTTGCCCAGACGATCATAGACGACGATCCGTGCGCCCCGCCGCCGGTCCGTTTCCACCACCAGCACCTCGTCAGCGCCGTCGCCGTCCAGATCGGCCAAACGGGGGCGTATATCCTCGAACACATGGTTTTCATCAAGGATGACGCGATACCTGACACCATCCTCGCGTTCCATCACCAGCCCGCCCCATTCCGCACCTGGGCCAAGCGCACCGTGATCGTATCGGGTGGTGGGATCGATGAAAAATGCCCTTTCAATCACAGGCAGCGTCAGGTCTGGCGGTGGCGTTTCTTCAGCCTGGGCGTGGCTGGCAACGAAGATCGTCAACATTGCCGCAAGCCGCCCCGCCCCGCGCAGCATCGGCAAGAGTGGACTCAGGGGCACCCAAATCGCCATCAGATCTGCTTTTCCGGCATCTGCACCACAAGCCCGTCGAGCGCATCGCTGACCTTGATCTGACAGGTCAGGCGGGAACGGACAGGGTCAGGCTGCCATGCGAAATCCAGCATGTCTTCCTCCATCGCGTCTTTCTTTGGCAGTCGGTCGACCCACGCCGGATCGACATAGACATGGCAGGTGGAACAGGCACAGGCCCCGCCGCAATCGGCCTCGATCCCCGGCACGCCATTGTCGCGTGCCCCTTCCATGACCGTCAAGCCATTGGTCACGTCGATGACATGCTCTTTGCCGCCGTGTTCGATATAGGTGATCTTTGCCATGCTGGGCCCAGTCCTTGGATGCAGTCTAGTGATGCCGTGCTCCTGCCAGATATGGGATGGCGAGGCAACTTTCCAGCCCCGCAATCGGCGGCGATCGTCGTGGATCGGGTCTTTTCGGCACGGAAAGCGCAGGCTAAGGTCCCGATATGCCCAGACTTCCCCCCCTGTCCTGTTTCGCCTTGTCGCTGCTGTCCGGCTGCGGCCTGACAGGCCCCGCCACCGACCCGGCTGCGGGCGATCTGGCCGCAGCGCGGCAAAGCCTTGTCCCGTCAATTCTGGCACCCGGTGAAACCCCTGAAGGGATCGACTGCATTGCGACCGAAACCCTGCCCGCCCGGATCGAAACCGTCACGCTGCGCGAGGAGCTGACACCAGAGGTGCGCGCCAACGACGGCACACTGATCGCCCCCGCGACCTATGCCAGCGACAGCAGCGAGACGATATTGAACGAACGTGAAACGCTGCGCTTTGCCATCCCCTGCCCGGCTGCCACCCGCGAGGCGGAGGCAAGTTTTCAGGCAGTGCTGCAACGCGCGTTGAAGGTGCGCGGATATTATCGCGGCCCGGTGACAGCGGTGAACGACGCCGAAACGCAGCGGGCAGTGCGGGCCTATCAGGCGGCGCGGGGGCTGGACAGCCCCACCCTGTCGCTGCTGGCCGCACAGCAGCTTGGCCTTGCGCGGCATCCGGACGAATGACCATCATTTTCCCTGCGCTTTCACCGGATGAAATCGCGCGTCGACAGCGCGCCTATCTGGCCTTTGTCCAGACGCAGGCCGACAGCGGCCCCGATGGCGCGCATGATGCCGGTCATCTGGCGCGGGTCTGGCGCAACTGCCAGCGCATCGCGGCGGCGGAACCGGGCAATGCAGATACGGAAATCCTGTTGGCCGCCAGTTATCTGCACGATCTGGTCAATCTGCCCAAGAATTCGCCCGACAGGGCGCTGGCATCACAGCGTTCGGCGGATCGGGCGGTCTTGTTCCTGCAAGATATGGGATTTCCGCCGGCGAAGCTGGATACTGTCGCCCATGCCATTGCGGCGCACAGTTTTTCCGCAGGCATCGCCCCACGCACGCCCGAAGCGGCGATCTTGCAGGATGCCGACCGGCTGGAGGCGCTGGGGGCCATCGGCCTGGCACGGATGTTCTGGGTGGCCGGTGCTACGGGCCGGGCGCTTTTCGACGCTGACGATCCCATGGCGCTGGGCCGTCCGCTGGACGATACCGCCTTTGCGCTGGATCATGTCGAAGTAAAGTTGCGGCGCGTCGCCACCGGAATGAACACCTCGACGGGCCGCGACCTGGCGGCAGAAGCCATGGAATGGATCGAAGCATTCCGAAGCCGCCTGCTGCGCGAAACCGGCTGATACGGAAAGGGCGGCAGGTTTCCCAGCCGCCCCGGTATTCACGTCCATTCCCGCGGTCATTCCACCGGAATGGCCAGGAATCGCTTGTCACCTTGCCGCTCGACCAGCAGCAGCAGCGATTTGCGCCCCGCATCCTTGGCTTCGTTCACACGATCCTCCAGATCCGTGGCGGCGGCCAGCGGTTGCTGGCCCGCTTCGGTCAGGATGTCGCCCTTGCGCAGGCCCTTTTCGAAAGCGGCGCTCGTTTCGTCCAGACTGGTCACGACCAGACCCTGCAAATCGGGGGCAAGACCCATCTCTGCCCGCATTTCATCGGTCAGTGGCAGGACGGTCATCCCCAGCAGAGAGGTTTCCGAAGGCGCTTCTGTCGCTTCGACAGAGGCCGGAACAGCCTCACCCTCGGCGGTTTCGCGGCGACCCAGCGTGATAAGCAGCGTTTCCGACTTGCCCTCCCGCATCACGACAATGCGCACCGCCTTGCCGATTTCCGTATCGGCAACCTTGCGCACAAGCTGGCGGGTATCTTCGACATCGACACCGTCGAAGGTGACGATGACATCCCCGGATTTGATGCCGGCATCGGCGGCGGGGCCGGTCGGCACATCGGTGACAAGCGCCCCCCGTGCTTCTGCCAGATCCATCGATTCCGCGATTTCCGGCGTTACATCCTGAATGCGGACGCCCAGCCAGCCCCGTCGGGTTTCGCCGAACTCCTTAAGCTGGCCCACCACCTTGCCGACCACGTTCGACGCCATGGAAAAGCCGATGCCGATCGAACCGCCATTGGGCGACAGGATCGCCGTGTTCACGCCGATCACTTCGCCGTTCATGTTGAAAAGCGGGCCGCCGGAATTGCCACGGTTGATCGCGGCATCCGTCTGGATGAAATCGTCATAAGTTCCGGTCAGGGCGCGGTTACGCGCAGAAACGATACCGGCGCTGACCGAAAAACCCTGACCCAGCGGGTTGCCCATGGCCATGACCCAGTCGCCGACCTTCATCGTATCACTGTTTCCGAACGGAACGAAAGGCAGCGGCTCGGGGCTTTCTACCTTGAGCAGCGCGATATCGGTTTTTTTGTCGGTGCCCACCAGCTTGGCTTTCAACCGGTCGCCGGAAAAGAACTCGATCTCGATCTCGTCCGCGCCTTCGATGACGTGGTTGTTGGTGACGATATAGCCATCTTCGGAAATAACGAAACCGGAACCAAGTGCCTCTGACCGGCGCGGACCTTGTGGGCCACGCTGTTCGGGGTCGAGGAATTCATTGAAGAAATCGTCAAAAGGCGCACCTTCGGGCCCGCCCGGGCCCATGCCACCATCAGCAGCGATCGTGGCCGAGGTGGTGATGTTCACCACGGCGGGGCTGACCTGATCGGCGAGTTCGGAAAAGCTTTCCGGTGCGGCAAAAGCATGACCGGGTGTGGCCTGCCCCATGACAAGCGCCGTCCCGAGCATCAGTGCCAGAACGCCGCGACGAAAACCCGAAAGCTCATTCGCGAAAGGAAGGGCGATGGCGTTCACTGCAAACTCCTCATGTTCTGCAAGGACCAACATTGTGTTGGGCCAGCCTGCCCGCGGCCTGTGGTGGCGGGGTCTTCCGACCGGCAGCATCAACATAGGCGCTGCCGGATGCAACTCAACCTGCGTCGCGCCCCGTCACGTGGCTGTGATTGGCCACAGCCAAAATACACCGCCCCGCTTGGTAGCGGAGCGGTGTAAACAAAGGTCAGGGCGTATCAGCCGAAGGCACCCGCAGCGCATCGGAATTGAAGTAGTCGAAGAAATCGCCGTCCGGCGACATCACGATGCTGGAGTTCGATTCCAGGAAGGTGGAACGATACGCGGCAAGCGAACGGTAGAATTCAAAGAACTCCGGATCGGCGGAATAAGCCTCGGCAAAGATCGCCGTGCGGGCTGCGTCGGCCTCACCGCGCACGATTTCGGCAGTGCGACGCGCTTCGGATACGGTTTCCACCACGGTGCGGTCTGCGGTGGCACGCAGCCGTTGCGCGGCCTCGTTCCCGCGTGCGATCTGATCGGCGGCTTCCCGTTCGCGTTCGGCCCGCATCCGGGCAAAGGTCGCTTCCAGGTTCTGTTCTGGCAGGTCGGTCCGCTTCAGCCGCACGTCGACAATCTGCACGCCCAGTGAAACCGCTTCCGTCTTGGCGGCAGCAAGGATGCGGCCAGCCAGTTCGGCACGGTTTTGCGACAGGATGGCATCGGAATCGACGGTGCCCAGCACCTCGCGCAGGCGGGCCTGTACGATGCTGTCGATCCGGCTTTCTGCAATCGCCTCACCCCCTGCACCCACGGCACGGCGGAACGCCTGTACATCGGCAATCCGGTAGCGGGTAAAGGCATCAACCGTCAAACGCCGCCCGTCACGCGGGGTAACTTCCAGCGGCCCAACATCAAGTCCCAGGATGCGGTCGTCGTAGCGAACCACTTCCTGAATGAACGGGATCTTGAAATAAAGGCCCGGTAGTTCTTTCACGCTTTTGATCTGACCGAACTGCAGGACCAGTGCCTTTGTCCGTTCATCGACAATGAAGATTGAGGTCAGGACTGAAAACACCACCGCCACAAGGGCAACAATGGCTATCATGGAGCGGTTCATCAGTTGCCTCCCCCCGTGGTCGTGGTTGTCGTCGCACCTGCGGTGCCACCTTCGACAGCGGCGGGCGGGCGGCGGTTCAGTTCGTTCAATGGCAGGAACGGCACGACACCCTGCCCCGCCGCGCCCTCGTCAAGGATAACCTTGTCGATGCGGCCCAGCACCTCTTCCATGGTTTCCAGATAAAGACGGCGGCGCGTGACCTGCGGCGATTTCTGGTATTCCGCAAGGACGGCCGAAAAACGGCTCGCCTCGCCCTCGGCTTCATTGACCACCCGCGCGCGATAGGCTTCGGCCTGTTCCATTTCCTGCGCAGCTTCACCGCGCGCACCGGCTGTCACCCGGTTGGCATAGGCATCCGCTTCCTTTTGCAGGCGGTCGCGCTGCTGTTCTGCCGACTGCACTTCCTTGAAGGCATCAATCACACTGGCGGGCGGATCGGCGCGGGCAAAGTTCACACGCACGACGTTCAATCCGCTGTCGTAGCTGTTCAGCGTCGACTGGATCAACTCCTCCAGCCGCGTGGCGATGACGCCACGGTCGGTGTTCAGGATCGGGGCAAGCTGGCTTTGCGCGATGATTTCGCGCATGGCCGATTCCGAAACAGCGCGGATGGTCAGCTGCGGATCGCGCAGGTTGAACAGGTACTTCTGCGCATCATTCACATTCCACACAATCTGGAAATCGATATCGACGATATTCTCGTCACCCGTCAGCATCAGCCCGCCATCCGAACCGGCAGTGCCCACACCGATATCCTCGGTCCGTTCAGGGGTCACCTGCACCTTTTCATACGTGACGATGGGCCAGGGCGCAAAATTCAGGCCCGGCTCACCGATTGCGTTGAACTTGCCAAGGAACAGCTCGACCGACTGTTCCTCTGGACGGACGGTGTAAAAGGACATGAACCCCCACAGCGCCACGGCAGCCAAAGCGCCCAGCCCGATGGAATTGCGGTTCAGCGTAAAGCGGGGGCCGCCCTGGCCGGGGCCGGGCGGGGGCCGGTTGCCGCGCCCGCCCATCAGCACGCGAAGCTGTTCCTGACCCTTGCGCATGATCTGGTCGATTTCGGGAATGGCAGGACCTTCGCCCGGACGGCGCGACGGGCCACGCCCACCCCGACCTTCGGTGCGGTCGTCATCATCACCGCCGCCCGATCCCCCACCCGATCCGCTGCCCCAGGGACCGCCGTTATTGCCTGCCATAAGGTCGACTACCTTTCTGCCTTTGCGCCACGCACGCCCAAGGGCGATCGAGGCGAAGTTCATATGCTAACTGGTCGTTTCTGACCGTGTTTCAAGCCTTGCGGCCCGACAGACGCTTTCCGTACATGTCTTTTCCCGTCTTGGTCTGCCCGTCAATCCGCAGAACGTCAACACACAGCGCCATCATCGTTGCCGCACGGGCTTGCGCATGGTCACCATTTCCTCGGCCATGGTGGGGTGCACAGCCACGGTGCGGTCAAAATCCTCTTTCGTGGCACCCATCTTTACCGCAATGGCAGCCATCTGGATCAGCTCCCCCGCCTCGGGCGCGACGATGTGGCAGCCCAGAACGCGGCGACTTTCCGCATCGACCACCAGCTTCATCAGCACGCGCTCCTCGCGCCCGATAAAGGCACCGCGCATCGGGCGGAACGAGGTCGCGTAAACTTCGATCGGCCCATGGTCGCGGGCGGCTTCCTCGGTCAGGCCGACGCTGCCCAGTTCGGGTTGTGTGAACACGGCACTCGCGACAGTATCGTGATCGGCTTTTGTAGGTTTTCCGCCAAACACCGTATCGGCAAAGGCATGGCCTTCGCGGATCGCGACCGGGGTAAGGTTGATGCGGCCCGTCACATCTCCCACGGCAAAGATCGAGGGCACGGCAGTCTGGCTGTAATCGTCGACGATGATCTGACCCTGCCGACCAAAGCCCACGCCCAGTGCTTCCAACCCCAGACCCGCAGTATTGGGCTGACGCCCGGTGGCGAACAGAACCTGCGAAAACTCGCGCACCGTGCCGCGCGTGCATTTTACGCGGAACCCCGTCGCAATCTTTTCAATTTCCAACAAATCGGTGCCCAGATGCAGGTCTATTCCCTGCGCCCGCATCGATTCCGCGATCATTCCCCGCGCCTCATCATCAAAGCCACGCAGGATTTGCGCACCGCGGTAGTACTGAGTGACCTTGACCCCCATGCCACTCAGGATGCAGGCGAATTCACAACCGATATAGCCACCGCCGACGATCAGGATGGATTCGGGCAGAACATCCATGTTGAAAACATCGTCCGACACCATCGCCTTGTCGGCATCGCCCAGCGCAGGACGCACAGGATGCCCGCCCGTGGCAATCAGGATATGGGCGGCGGTGAAGCGGGTACCATCCGCAAGCAGCACGGTATGGGCATCCTCCAGCACGGTGCGACTGTCGTGAATAGTTACGCCCGCCTTGAGCAATGTGTTGCGATAAGCATTTTCCAGACGGGTCAGTTCAGTATCGAGCCTTTGGCGAAAGGCGGGCCATTCAAAACCGTTATTCTGTACCTGCCAGCCATAGGCTGCGGCATCGGCGATGGCATCGCCGAAACCGGATGCAAAGACCATCAGCTTCTTCGGCACGCAGCCGCGGATCACACAGGTCCCGCCCATCCGGCTTTCCTCGGCCAGGCCGACGCGCGCGCCGTATTCACCCGCAGCAATCCGCGCGGCCCGAACACCGCCCGAACCACCGCCAATGACAAAAAGATCATAGTCGAACGCCATCTTCCCGGCTTTCCGCTAAAGTCCTGCCTAAACGTCAACCAACGCGGCCGCCTTGGCCAGATCAACCGTGCCCCGGTCCGGTAAGCGGCCTGTTTCACCGCGCAGTTCAAACCGGCCATCGGCGTGACCGATCACCACCGTGTCACAGATGTCGATGAAAAGCCCGTTTTCAACCACTCCGGCAATCTGGTTCAGCGCCGCCGACAGGGTACGTGCGTCACCTATCCGGCCAAGATGCAGATCAAGCACGTGGTTGCCCTCATCCGTCACAAACGGAATACCGCCCGACTGTCGAAGGTTTATGTCGCGCCCGTCCACATCCATTCCGGCCAATACATCCGCAATCAGCCTTTGTGTGGCCTGCCAGCCGAATTTCAGCACTTCGACCGGCAGGGGGAAGGCGCCGAGCGTTTCCACCGACTTTCCTGCATCCGCAATCACGATCATGCGGTCGGACGCCGTCGCCACCACTTTTTCGATCAGATGTGCACCGCCGCCGCCCTTTATCAGGCTCAGCGCGGGATCGAACTCATCCGCACCGTCGATGGTCAGGTCCAGCCAGCCCGCCTTATCCAGGGATGTGACCTCGATCCCGACCTGCCGCGCAAGCTCTGCCGTGCGAAGCGAGGTGGCGACCGTGGTCAGTTTCAATCCTTCGTCGCGCACCCTGCGGCCCAGAACACGCACCAGCCAGGCGGCGGTCGACCCGGTGCCAAGCCCAAGCTTCATGCCGCTTTCGACAAAATCCGCTGCCCGGCTGGCGCAAACGAATTTCGCGCGGTCGGCGGGGGAAAGATCGGTGAAAGTACTCTCGGCGGGCATCGGGCATTCCTTCGTCGTGGTGCGCCCCGGTTATAGGGCGATCCACGGACCCGTGCGAGGGGGAATTGATCCCCGACGGCGCGCTACTCGGTCGTTGCGATCAGCGTTACGCCTTCGGCAACTTCCGCCACCGCGACGCGACCATTGCCATCCAGATCGAAGGCCAGCAGTGCCGTGCGCGCCGTGGCCTCTGCCTCGGGCAATCTCTCCAGCGCCACGGCCTGCGCGGCTGTGCGCAACTCGGCAGCGGAAATCGCGCCATCGGCATCGCCATCCGCGGCGACCGCCGCCATGCGCAACGCGGCCCTGGCCCCCGCAGATTGTGCAGCAGCCAGAGTGTCAAGTTCCGCCGCCGACACAGCGCCGTCATTGTCCAGATCGCCCGCCAGCAGCCGACGCATCTCCTTGGCCCGCAATCCGGCACGTTCCAGCGCGATACTGTTCTCCACCTCGGCGGCGCTGGCCCCGTCCGGCCCGCCGCTGGCGTAGATCAGCGCAGCAGCCTCTGCCAGAAACCGGTCGGGTGCGGCACGCAGCTTTTTCAGCACGGCGGGCGGAAGCTGGCCCGACAAAACGGCTGGATCAACGACCTCTGCCGCTAAGGCGGACCCTGTTGGCGCAATGCCCGCCGACATACAGATGGAAAGAATGGTCGGAATGAAAAGACGCATGAAAGGCTCCGCTGCGGATTCTGCGGCAGGGTGCGATCACCGGGTTAAGACCGGGTTAACCGCAATTTCGGCCCAACATGTCGTTTTCCCGCTTTCACCGCAGGCACCCTGCCCCCATGATTGCAGGAAAGGAGCAAGCCCATGTTCACCCTGCATTACGCACCGGACAATGCCTCGCTGATCGTGCGGCTGCTGCTCGAGGAACTGGGCCTGCCCTATCGCACCGCACTGGTGGATCGGTCGACACGCCAGCAGGACAGTGCAGCCTATCGCCGGCTGAATCCGTCCGGCCTGATCCCGGCGCTGGAAACTCCCGGTGGCCCGATGTTCGAAACCGGTGCGATCTTGCTCTGGCTGTCGGACACGCATGGCGATGGCAGATCCGGCCCGCTGCCGGGCAGTCCGGGGCGAGGCGATTTCCTTAAATGGCTGTTCTTCCTGTCGAACACCGCCCATGCCGATCTACGGCAGCTCTTCTACCCGGAAAACTATGTCCCGGCAGACGCGGTTCCCGGCCACCATGGTCTGATGACTGCCAGGATGAAGCGGCATTTCAGCCTGCTGAACGCTGCGGCAAACGGCTTGCCCGACCTTTTTGCACCCCATTCGCCGCTGGCTTTCTATACCGGCGTGATGATGCGGTGGTCTGTGCTGTATCCTGTGGGCCAGAACCGCTGGTTCACGCTTGCCGACTGCCCCGAACTGGCCAGAATGGCGCAGGCGGTGGAAACGCGCCCCGCCATGCTTGCCGCGGTGAACGCCGAAGGCCTTGGCCCCACACCCCTGACCGATCCGCGCTATTGCACACCGACGGAAGGCAGCGTTCTCTGACCGAGACCCCGTCACGGCGCTGTCTTTCCTGACCAATTGGCGCGCAAAGCCGCAGAATGTCGGATTTTGCCCTGTAACGCCAGGCAAGCTTGGGCAACAGTTGCGCAAAGCGCTTCAGGACTGACAGCCGTGTTCCTTTCCGTCTTCGACATTTTCAAGGTGGGCATCGGCCCATCATCATCGCACACCATGGGGCCGATGGTGGCCGGTGCGCGGTTTCTGGACCTTCTCAGAGCCAGCCCGTTCCACGTCCGGGGGCTGCGCGCGTCGCTGCACGGCTCTCTTGCCTTTACCGGCGTGGGGCATGCGACCGACCGCGCGACGATCCTTGGCCTCGCCGGGTTCGCGCCTGACAGCTACGATGCGGAAAAGGCCGAAGCCGCGCTGACCAGCATCCGCGAGACCAAACAGATCGAGGTCCCTGGGCTCGGCACGCTGCGTTTCGATCCGAACGCCGACCTGCTGTTCGACTATGGCCCCGCCCTGCCCGGCCATGCCAATGGCATGATCCTGCGCGCAACCGATGCGCAAGGCGATGTGATCCTTGAGGAAACCTACTATTCCATCGGTGGCGGCTTTGTCCTGACCGCTGCGGAACTGGCGGAGGCAGGCAAGGCCAGAAAAACCGCCCCGGCAGATGTCCCCTACCCGTTCGAAAGTGCTGCGGCGATGCTGGAAATGGCGGCAAATTCCGGCCTGTCTATTGCAGCCATGAAGCGCGCGAACGAGCTGAAACATCGCTCCGCCACCAACCTTGACCGGGACATGGCCCGTATCTGGCAGGTAATGAATGATTGTATCTCGCGCGGGATGGAGGGCACCGGGATCCTGCCCGGCGGGCTGAAGGTGCGACGGCGCGCACGCGGCATCCATCAGGCGCTGCTGGCCGAACGCGGGCTGAACCTGACGGCGCCGCATACGATCAACGACTGGATGAGCCTGTATGCGATGGCCGTGAACGAGGAAAACGCGGCAGGCGGGCAGGTCGTCACCGCGCCGACAAATGGGGCGGCGGGCGTGGTGCCCGCAGTGATCCGCTACTGGCTGGATCATGTTCCGGGGGCATCGCCCGCGCGGATCGGGGAATTTCTGTTGACGGCTGCGGCTATAGGGGGGCTCTGCAAGCACAACGCTTCGATCTCGGGCGCGGAATGTGGGTGCCAGGCCGAGGTCGGGTCCGCCGCGGCGATGGCGGCCGCGGGGTTGGCCGCCGTGCTGGGCGGCACGCCGGAACAGGTTGAAAACGCTGCCGAGATCGCGCTGGAACACCACCTTGGCATGACCTGCGACCCGGTGAAGGGGCTGGTGCAGGTGCCTTGCATCGAACGTAACGGCCTGGGCGCGATAAAGGCGGTGTCCGCCGCCAGCCTTGCGCTGCGTGGCGATGGCAAGCATCTGGTCAGCCTTGACGCCTGTATCGAGACCATGCGCCAGACCGGCCATGACATGCACGAGAAATACAAGGAAACCTCGCTGGGCGGACTGGCCGTCAACGTGCCAAATTGCTGAACAGGTGCTTCCCGCTCGACGCGGCACTGCCCCCGGTATAGTCAGCCGCCATGTCCAGCCCTGACCGCATCCTTCCCGGCATCGCCCTGATGATCGCCTTTTGCATCTTTGCCCCCGGCATCGATGTCTTTGCCAAGCTGGCAGCACTGGCAGGGCAACCGCCGGGCCAGATCACGCTGGCGCGCTTTGCCGGTCAGGCTGCGCTGATGCTGCCCCTGGTGATGATGCAGGGTCATGCGCTGACCATGCCCGCACGGACCTTCGGATGGACTTGTCTGCGGGCCGTGCTTCTGATCGCGTCGACATTCAGCTTTGTCATGGCCGTGCGGGTGATGCCGCTTGCCGATGCGCTGGCCATCGTCTTTGTCGAGCCTTTCATCCTGCTGTTGCTGGGGCGCGCCTTTCTGGGTGAACAGGTCGGGCCGCGCCGGATCGTCGCCTGCCTGATCGGCTTTGCCGGATCGCTGCTGGTCATCCGGCCGAGCCTGACGATCTTTGGGCCGGTGGCGCTGTATCCGCTGGGCACGGCTGTTGCCTTTGCGGCCTATATGCTGGTGACACGCAGGTTATCCCGCGACCAGCACCCTGTCGCCATGCAGTTCCACACGGCCTTCTGGGGGGCGGTGATGATGGTGCCTGCACTCTTTCTCGGCGAAAGTCTTGGCTGGGAAGCAATCGAGTTCGCTCCGGTCGCGGGCCGTATCTGGCTGTGGCTGGCGGGTGTCGGGTTGATGGCCACCATTGCGCATATGGCGATCACCTATGCGCTGAAATACGCCCCTTCCGCCACGCTTGCACCGCTGGCCTATCTGGAAATCGTCACCGCTGCCGCGCTGGGCTATCTTGTCTTTGGCGATTTTCCCGCACCGCTGACCTGGGCCGGGGTGGGGGTGATCGTGGCTTCTGGTCTGTATGTCATCCACCGCGAACGGGTGGTGTCGCGCCGTGCGCCGCCCGCAGCCCCGCAAGCGCCTGTGGCAGGGTTTCCCGCGGAAGAATGACCAGCATCGCGCCTTGGTCGATCCAGATCGACTGATGCGCGCTGTCGGTCTGGTTCGATGTTCCGATGAAGCCACCGGGTGCAAACTTCAGCCCGTCGATGGGCCAGCGCAAGCCAGCGCTGCGCCCGGCACACTCAGCCAGCGGAAACAGCGAAAGCCGCGTCTTGCTTGGCAGGGCCAGATCAAGCACGGGCGGGCACAGGAAGCAAAGATCTGTCTCACCCAGAACGATGCAGCGCTGTCCGGGATGGCGCGCCAGTGCGTTGAGAACGGCAAGCGTATGGTCCAGACGCGGTGCGGTGAATCCCAGGGCAAGGATGAACGGTGCCGACAGCGACCGCAGGCATTTGTCAAAGTCGGTGGTCGCCTGCTCTGCGATGCGGTGTTGCCGCCCGAGGGGTATTCGCGCAAGAGTCGCACCGTCGACAGAGTCGAAATCACCGATCACCGCTTCGGGCATGAGGTCCAGCGCCAATGCTACCGCTGCGCCACCGTCGGCGGCGACCAGGCAGGGCGCGATTGTCATTGCTTCTGAAACAGCGGCAGGGTCCGTCATACCCGCCCCAAGGAGAGTAATCCCCAAGTTTGATTGGACAATAACCCCTGACATGAGAAGATTGATGCCAATTATGGCAGAACGACACAATCCCGGCCCAGAAAAATCCTTACATTCTCCGCGTTCTGTTCATCTAAAGGAACCGGTTGCCAGACAGATTTCGGGCGCTGGGTCACAACAAGGCAAGTTACAATGGTCGGTGCGAGCAAGATCCTGACGGTTTCCTATGGCACGTTTTCGTGCACCCTCGAAGGGTTTGAGGAACCGTTTTCGACGATGAAGGCGATTGCGGAATATTTCCGCGATTTGGCCGCAGATGACCGTTATTTCGGGGCTGAGCCACCGACACCCGATGCAGAGATGCTGCACCGGATCGCGGAACGCGAAATTCAGCGCCGGGTCGAGGCTAAGGTTCAGGCCAATGGGATCGTGCTGCGCGCCGGGCAGACCGATGCAGATGATTCTGTGGCTACCCCGGCCACCGCGAATCCGGTCCGCTCCTCTGCCGTAACCGCACCGGCCACAGTTTCGCCACAATCCCGCACCCTTCCGGAAGCGTTTGCCGCCGCCGAGATCGTGGCCGAACCCGCCGAGGAGATGCATTTCGAGGATGCTTCGGATTTCAGCCTGGATGCTGTTGCCGATGCCGCACTGGTCGAGGACGACGAAACCACTCTGCTGGATGACGATACAAACTTTTCGGCGGAGGATACTGCAAAGCAGGTGACGGAACCGGCAGCGGAGGTTTCTGCCGACGTGATCGACGATGGCGTTGCGGCCAAGCTGCAACGAATCCGCGCCGCGATCAAAGTCGAAAAGGCCGCCATTCCAACGATCGCCGGTGCGTTCGTAGAACCGGAAGCCGTTTCATCTGCAAGGGCGGCGACGGCGGATACGCTGACGATCGAAACCGGTTCGCCCCGTGCCGCCGAAGAGATCAGCCAGAGTGCCGGCGCGACCGACGAATATATCGAGGACATCGACACGGACGATGTTGGCGAATTTACCGGCTACACCGACATGACTGACGACCGGGCCGAGGACATGGCCGCGGACACATTTGTCGAGGACGGGATCGGAAACCGGGTCGAGGACCGGATCGCACCGCTGCGGGAAGTTCTTGCCCAGCCGGAAGCTGGCGATGCCGCCGTTTTTTCGGGCGGAACCGTCGAGCTGGCCGATGAAACCCCGCTTGAAGACAGTCTCGCGGCGGTGTTCAACGACGACAACACCGAATTTGATTATGTTTCCTTTGAAAAGGCCGCTGCCGCGGGCGAAAGCCCCGCAGAAGAAGTGTCCGATCTGGCCGCTCTCGACGGTACTTCACCGGTCGAAACGACAGCAGACAGCGACGAAGATATCTTCTATGCCGATGAGGCAGCGGACGAGCTTGACGCCGATGACATGACAGCCTTCGACGAAGGCGACGAGTTTGACGGCGATCTTGAAGGGGAACTGCGCGCGCTTGATGGCGTCGAAGACGACTTCACCCAAAGCACCAGCAGCGTCCTTGAAGCGATCCGCAGCAGCAAGGCACGGGACGCAGATGAGGTCGGACAGACCGAGCCGGACCTTTCAGGTATTCTTGCAGATTCTGGCGCCGTTGAAGCCCGAAATCCTGGTACCGCTCAGGAAGTTGTGACCAGCGAATACGATGTGGATGACTACATCGAAGACGATATTGGCGAAACCTCGTCCGAAGATGCCGCGCTTGATGCAGTTGCCGACGCCTTCGCCGAAGAAGACGAGGCGGCGCAGCAGCCTGAAACAAGCGGCCGCCACCGTCTGGCCGAGGACTATGGCAATGACCCCGTCATCGACGTGCAGGAAGCAGAGATGCAGCCGGTCGAGGCGATCACCGGCCCGATCTTCCCGGATGTGAATGAAGGCGAAGATGGCCCGATCTCTCGCATCTTCGAAACCACCAAGACCAAGCTGGAAGGCGCAGAGAATCGCCGCCGGTTTTCTGCAATCGCACATCTGAAGGCAGCCGTGGCGGCGACGGTCGCGGATCGCAAGATCAAGGCCACCCACGGCGACAGCGATGAGTCTACCGGCGTTCTCGACCGCTACCGCGAGGATCTGGCCGAGGTGATCCGCCCGGCAGCCCCGATTGAGGATATCGAAGCGGCGGCACCGGTTTCCGGCGAAGCCTTCGTCGAAGAAGCTGTCGAGGATACGGGAATCGAGGATCTGCGGCCGGAATCGGAAAGACGCCGCCAGCCGGTTCCCGTAATGCCGCGCCGTCCGGTCCCGGTTCAGGCCGCGACCGAACGGCCCGCACCCGCGACCGAGCGTGTGACGGTCCGCAGTGCGCCACTTGTGTTGGTGTCGGAACAGCGTGTCGACCTTTCCGGGCAGCAGGTGGCAGCCCCCGCCCCATCAGGCCCTGTCGTAATCCGCCCCCGCCGCATTGCCAGCCCGGCGCGCCTTGAGCAGCCGGGGATCGAGGAAGACGGAGACGACGATGCAGCACCCGATCAGGAACTGACGGCGGAAGGCATCGCAAAATTCGGTGCTTTCGTGGAGCGCACCGGTGTGACCTCTCTGCCTGATCTTTTGGAAGCAGCAGCGGCCTATACTTCGACGGTCGAGGGCCACAAGCATTTCTCGCGTCCGCAAGTCATGCTGCGGGCTGCCGCCGTTGCCGATGATGACGGTTTCACGCGTGAGGCAGGGCTGCGGTCCTTTGGTATCCTGCTGCGGCAGGGCAAGATTCAGAAAGTCCGCCGTGGTCAGTTCGCCATCGCCTCAACCTCGCGATTTGTCAGCGAGGCGAATGCCACCAGGCATTGAACCAGTTTGGGCAGTGGTCAGGCGGGCGGGTTTTCGGACCCGCCCGTTTGCTTTTGTGCATCCGGATCGGCCTTGCCGACACCAAGAAACACGCGGCGGAGCGGCAGCATCCACAGAAATCCCAGAACGACAAAGACCAGCAACTCTGCCAGGATCGGCAGGCGCCCGTAATGATCATCGAACCACGTCACGACATAAAGCGCGACACCGATATAGACCGGCAGCCCGACCAGCAGGATGAACAGCGACCAGCGCCGGCGGGATTTGTAAGACAGTGCCATCAGTCGGGGGCCATCAGTCCGCGAAGGGGTCGGTGACAAGAATGGTGTCGTCGCGTTCAGGGCTGGTCGACAGCAGCGCGACCGGGCACTGGATCAGTTCCTCGATCCGGCGCACATATTTCACCGCCGCCCCCGGCAGGTCGTTCCATGAACGCGCGCCTTCGGTGCTGTCCTGCCAGCCCTCCATTTCCTCATAGATCGGCTTGCAGCGCGCCTGTTGATCAGCGGCCGTGGGCAGATAGTCCAGCCGTTCCCCATCAAGATCATAGGCCACGCAGATTTTGAGCGTCTTGAAGCCATCGAGCACATCGAGCTTGGTCAGCGCTATTCCGGACACGCCACTGGTGGCGCAAGTCTGGCGCACCAGAACCGCATCGAACCAGCCGCAGCGCCGCTTGCGCCCGGTGACCGTGCCGAATTCATGACCGCGTTCCCCAAGACGCTCGCCATCTGCATCGAACAGCTCCGCCGGGAAGGGACCCTCGCCGACGCGGGTGGTATAGGCCTTGACGATACCCAGCACAAAATCGATCGCGGTGGGACCAAGTCCGGTGCCGGTGGCGGCCTGCCCGGCGATGACGTTTGACGAGGTGACAAAGGGATAGGTGCCGAAGTCGATGTCGAGCAAGGATCCCTGCGCGCCTTCGAACAGGATGCGCTTGCCTGCGCGGCGTGCCTCGGTCAGCACCTTCCAAACCGGGCCGGCATAGGGTTTGATCTTGGGCGCGATTTCAAGGATTTGCGCCTTCAGCGCCGCCGCATCCACGGGATCAAGGCCAAGCCCCGCACGAAGCGCATTGTGATGGGTCAGCAGGCGGCCGATGCGGGTATCAAGCGTGGCTTCATCGAAAATGTCGGCCACGCGGATTGCCCGGCGTCCAACCTTGTCCTCGTATGCCGGACCGATCCCACGCCCGGTGGTGCCGATCTTGGCGACCCCTGTCTGGCTTTCGCGACCCCGGTCCAGTTCACCATGGATCGGCAGGATCAGGCTGGCATTTTCCGCAAGGATCAGGTTTTCAGGGGTGATTTCCACGCCCTGACCGCGAAGCTTTTCAATCTCGGTGACCAGATGCCAGGGATCGACCACAACACCATTGCCGATCACGGAAAGCTTGCCGCCCCGCACGATGCCGGAAGGCAGCAACGACAGCTTGTAAACCTTGCCGTCGATGACCAAGGTATGTCCGGCATTATGCCCGCCCTGAAAGCGCGCGACGATATCGGCGCGTTCCGACAGCCAGTCCACCAGCTTGCCTTTTCCTTCGTCGCCCCACTGGGCGCCCACGACAACGACATTGGCCACGTTCTTCCCCCGGACATCCGCGCAAACGCGGTCAGATATAGCGGTCCGGCGCGCGATGGGAAACCCGCGAAATGCACGGGCCGTCTGGACAGGGGCGCGACAATCCGGCACGTGACGGGAAACCGGATCAAGGGGGCAAAGATGGGCTTCGTTCTGCGCTGGCTGGCGGCATTCGCATTGCTTGCCGTCACCTTCAACCCGACGCGGTGGAACTATTACCGCTGGGCAGAGGCGAACTATGGCGTGCAACTGCCGCTGACCGTTCTGTTCGGGCTGGTGCTGTTCCTGGCCTATGCCGTCTATCTGCGGGCCACGCTGCGATCCATCGGTGCACTGGGCATGGTTCTGGTCGCCGCGCTGGTCGCTTCGATCTTGTGGGTGATGTACGATTGGGGCTGGCTGTCGCTGGCCAACCCGTCGCTCAACATCTGGTTGGGCATCCTGGCATTGTCTGTCGTGCTGGGTGTCGGGCTGTCGTGGAGCATCCTGCGCCAGAAGATTTCCGGGCAGGCGGATGTGGACGATGTGGATGCCTGACCCATTATCCCTTGCGGGCCGCGCCCGACACGCCTAGATAGGCGCGTCACCAGAAGCGGAACACGACCCATGGAAAACGTCGTCCTTGTCATCCACCTGATCCTGGCGCTGGCGCTGATCGGTATCGTGCTTCTGCAACGGTCCGAAGGCGGCGGTCTGGGCATCGGCGGCGGGGGCGGCGGCGGCGTCATGACAGGCCGGTCAGCGGCGACGGCGCTGGCCAAGCTGACCTGGGTCTTTGCCATTGCCTTTATCGCCACATCCATCGCCCTGACGGTAATCGCGGCGCGCAATTCCGCGACCGGATCGGTTGTCGACCGACTGACAGAGCAACCCGCCGCAACGGAAACCACCACCCCGCTGGTGCCAGAGGGCGAAAGCCTGCTGCCGCCGACAGGTGCGGATGCCAACACACCTGCCGTACCGCCGCCTGCGGACCAGTAACCACAAATCCTTGGCCGCGCCCGAATAGCCAGCCCCGCATATAGCGGTCTGGTTGCGCTGGCCGGGCGAATCCGATATAGGTCAAATCCCGTGATGCCGTGGTCGCAAAGACCCCGACGCACCGGCGTTTTGACGCCAAAAATGACACTCACGGGGGCAGTCCGCACATGGCACGTTACGTTTTCATCACCGGCGGCGTCGTGTCCTCGCTGGGCAAGGGGCTGGCCTCTGCCGCCCTTGGCGCGTTGTTGCAGGCGCGCGGCTACACCGTCCGTCTGCGCAAGCTTGATCCCTATCTGAACGTCGATCCCGGCACGATGTCGCCCTTTGAACATGGCGAGGTTTTCGTGACTGATGACGGCGCCGAAACCGATCTGGACCTTGGCCATTACGAACGTTTCACCGGGGTATCGGCGCGCAAGACCGACAGCATTTCATCGGGCCGGATCTATTCGAACGTGCTGGAAAAGGAACGGCGCGGCGACTATCTGGGCAAGACCATTCAGGTCATTCCGCATGTGACCAATGAAATCAAGGACTTCCTGCGCATCGGCGAGGATGAGGTCGACTTCATGCTGTGCGAGATCGGCGGCACGGTGGGCGATATCGAGGGCCTGCCGTTCTTTGAAGCGATCCGCCAGTTCATTCACGAACGCCCGCGCGGCGAATGCATCCTGATGCATCTGACGCTGCTGCCCTATCTGGCGGCCAGCGGAGAACTGAAAACGAAGCCCACCCAGCATTCGGTGAAGGAACTGCAATCCATCGGCCTTGCCCCCGATGTGCTGGTCTGCCGGTCGGAACATCCGATCCCGGAAAAGGAGCGCGAAAAGATCGCGCTGTTCTGCAACGTCCGCAAGGATGCGGTGATTGCCGCCTATGACCTGAAGACCATCTATGAGGCACCGCTCGCCTATCACCGCGAGGGGCTGGATCAGGCGGTGCTTGATGCCTTTGGAATCCGTCCGGCGCCCAAGCCGAACCTTGCCCGCTGGACCGATGTGATGGACCGGCTGACCAACATCGAGGGAGAGGTGCGGGTCGCCATCGTCGGCAAATACACGCAGCTTGAAGATGCCTATAAATCGATTGCAGAGGCGCTGACCCATGGCGGTATGGCAAACCGGGTGAAGGTGCGCGCCGAATGGATCGATGCGGGCATCTTTGAACGCGAAGACCCTGCCCCGTATCTGGAAGGTTTTCAGGCGATCCTTGTGCCCGGCGGTTTCGGCGAGCGTGGCACGGAAGGCAAGATCAAGGCCGCGCAATTCGCCCGCGAAAGGCATGTGCCCTATCTGGGCATCTGCCTGGGCATGCAGATGGCGGTGATCGAGGCCGCGCGCAATCTGGCCGGTGTCACCAAGGCCGGGTCAGAGGAGTTCGATCACGAGAAGGGCGAAAAGCGGTTCGAACCCGTGGTCTATCACCTGAAGGAATGGGTGCAGGGCAACCATACCGTCGCCCGCAAGGTCGATGACGACAAGGGCGGCACCATGCGGCTCGGGGCCTATACCGCGCTGCTGGCGGCGGGGTCAAAGGTGGCGTCTGTCTACGGCGCCACCACCATCGAGGAACGCCACCGCCACCGCTATGAGGTGGACATCAAGTATCGCGACAAGCTGGAAAGCTGCGGCCTGCTGTTTTCGGGCATGTCCCCCGATGGCCGCCTGCCCGAGATCGTCGAGGTCAAGGGCCACCCCTGGTTCATCGGCGTGCAGTTTCATCCCGAGCTAAAGTCGAAACCCTTCGCACCACATCCCTTGTTCGCGGATTTCGTGAGGGCGGCGGTGAAGGGGGAGCGGTTGGTTTGAGGTGACGGACGGGCGATCATTCGCTGTCCCATCCCGAGACAGGGTCGCGACGGGCGCGGCGCGGCGCGGAATGCTTTGGGCATCCCGGGCAAGGCGGGCCACCCGCCCAAGCCCGCATCCCCTAAATCTGCACCTTCACGAAACTGTCACGCAGGGCCTTGGACCAGGCTTCGCTCATCGCCTTGAACTGGGCATCGCCCGCCTCGATCCGGCGGGACAGGCCGACGCGGCACTGGTCGCGCTCGATCACCATCAGGTCCAGCGGCATGCCGACCGACAGGTGCGACCGCAGCGTGGAATCCATCGACAGCAGCACCGCCTTTTGCGCCTCGGCCAGCGAGGTTTCGGGCTTCACCACCCGGTCAAGGATCGGCTTGCCGTATTTGTGTTCCCCGATCTGAA
>JBOFCO010000071.1:0-9080 GCA_051646105.1 Paracoccaceae bacterium | reverse complement strand
CCGACAATCCGGGGGCACAGGCCACCACCCTGGCACAGATGGCCGAGGCGCTGGAACAGGTCGGACGCGGGCGCGAGATGATCCCTGCACTGAAACTGGCGCAGCAGATGCAGCCGCGCGACGATGCGGAGGCGATGCTGAACGATGCAATCGGCAAGTATGGCTTCCGTGTTACCGAAACGACCGTGGAAAGCGACAAGGCCAGGCCGCGCATCTGCGCGGTGTTTTCCGAGCCGCTGGTGCAGGCGGGCGTGGACTATGCCCCCTTCGTGCAATTGCCGGAAAGCGGGCTTTCGGTCGAACATTCCGGCCAGCAGCTTTGTGTCGAGGGCGTCAGCCATGGCAGCCGTTATGCGCTGACCCTGCGCGAGGGTCTTCCTGCCGCGTCGGGAGAGGTGTTGGCGAAGGATGTCGAGGTCACGCAGTATGTCCGCGACCGCAGCCCTGCGGTGCGTTTCCCCGGCCGGGCCTATATCCTGCCACGCGCCGCCGCATCCGGGATTCCGGTGGAAACGGTCAACCTTGAAACGCTTGATCTGAAGCTGCGCCGTGTCAGCGACCGCAACCTGCTGCGCGCAATCCAGAACGACTATTTCGCCCGCCCGCTGGATTATTATCAGGAAGATTACTTCGCTTCCGAAGTAGCGGAAGAAGTCTGGGACGGTTCGGCAGAAGTGTCGATGGAGGTGAACCGCGATGTCACCACCCGCCTGCCGGTCGATGATATCCTCAAGGGCCTGCCCGCTGGAATCTATGCGCTGTCGGCCAGCATTCCGGGTGTCGATCCAACGCAGGTGCCGGGTGCCACGCAGTGGTTTGTCGTATCCGATCTGGGTCTGACCACGCTGTCGGGCACCGACGGCCTGCATGTGATCGTGCGCAGCCTGAATAGCGCCGAGGCCAAGGCGGGTGTGACGGTCACGCTGCTTTCCCGCGCGAACAGCGTACTGGGGACGGCGACCACCGATGCGCAGGGATATGCAAAGTTCGAACCGGGCCTGACGCGGGGCACCGGCGGCGCCACGGCTGCGCTGGTGTCGGTTGAGGAAGGCGATGACATGGCCTTCCTTTCGCTGACCGAACCGGAGTTCGACCTGACCGACCGTGGTGTTGCAGGGCGTGAGGCTGCCCCACCCATCGATGTGTTCCTGACCACCGATCGCGGGGCATATCGCGCTGGCGAAACCGTCCATGCCACCGCGCTGACCCGCGACGCGAAGGTTGCCGCGATCGAAGGACTGACGCTGATCGCGCGCCTGATGCGGCCCGATGGCGTGGAATACGCGCGCGGTCTGGCGGAGGATGTGGGCGCGGGTGGCCATGTGATCGACATGCCCATCGGCGTGTCCGCGCCGCGTGGTACGTGGCGGCTGGAGCTTCTGGCGGATGCCGACGCGCCACCGCTGACCAGCACGACCTTTCTGGTAGAGGATTTCCTGCCGGAGCGGATCGATTTTACCCTTGCGCTGCCAAATCCCATCCGCCTGGGTGATGCGCCGGAACTGGCGCTGGATGCGCGGTACCTGTTCGGTGCGCCCGCCGCTGATCTTGCGGTCGAGGGAGAGGTGAAGCTGAGCGCCGTGGAAGAGCTGGAGGCATTCCCCGGTTTCCGTTTCGGTCGGCATGACATGCCGTTTTCACCAGTCTATGAAACCCTTCCCGGCGGATTGCGGACAGACGCAGATGGCAAGCTTGCCGCCCAGATTGCCCTGCCCGGTATCGAGGATCCTGCCCGTCCGCTTCAGGCAGAAGTGATCGCCCGTGTCGCCGAAGGATCGGGTCGGCCCGTCGAACGCCGCGAAACAGTGCAGCTTGCGCCGGCGGGCACCCTGATCGGGGTGAAGCCGATGTTCGAGGGCGATGTGGCGCCGGAGGGCGGTGATGCCCGGTTCCAGATTGTTGCCGTGGGGGCTGATCTGAAACCGGCGGCGGCCAAGGTGCAATGGCGCATCAACCGCATCGAAACAAACTATCAGTGGTACAGCCTTTATGGCCAGTGGAACTGGGAAGAAACCACGACGCGCAGCCGTGTAGCCGAGGGCGATATCGATCTGACGGCCAGTGGCCCGGTTGAAATTTCCGCTCCGGTCGACTGGGGCAGCTATGAAATCGTGGTCGAAGGCATCGAGGGTACGTCAGCCGCCACATCGCGGGAATTCTGGTCCGGTTGGTATGTGTCAGCCAATGCGGAAAGCACGCCCGACACGCTGGAACTGTCGCTGGACAAGGCTGCGTATAAACCGGGGGAAAGCGCGACCCTGCGCCTTGTCCCGCGCGAGGCGGGAATCGCGCTGGTCTCCGTCATGTCAAACCGGCTGATCGCCATGCAGGCGGTGCCTGTTACGGCGGGCGAAAACACCGTCACGCTGCCTGTGACGGATGACTGGGGTGCGGGGGCCTATGTCACCGCATCGGTGATCCGCCCGATGGATGCCGCGGCAGGGCGCAACCCGTCCCGCGCGCTGGGCCTGTCCTATGCATCGGTCGATCCCGGGGTGCGCAAGCTGACCGTAGCGGTCGAGGCCGCAGCGGAATCCGACCCGCGCGGGCCGTTGCCGGTGGCGGTCAAGGTTGACGGTATCGCGCCGGGGGAAAAGGCTTTCGTCACGGTTGCAGCGGTCGATACCGGCATCCTGAACCTGACCGGGTTTGAAACCCCCGATCCCGAAGGGCACTATTTCGGCCAGCGCCGCCTTGGCATCGGCTACCGTGATATCTACGGGCGGCTGATCGACGGGCTGAACGGCGAAATGGGCAAGGTGCGGTCGGGTGGCGATGCGGCGGCGCAGATGCGCCTGCAATCGCCGCCGCCGACAGAGGAACTGGTCGCCTATTTCAGCGGCCCGGTCGAGGTGGGTGCCGATGGTTATGCCCGCACCAGTTTCGACATGCCGTCTTTCAACGGGTCGGTAAAACTGATGGCGGTAGCCTGGTCGAAAACCGGCGTCGGCAAGGACGATGCCGAGGTTCTGGTGCGCGACCCGGTCGTGGTGACGGCCAGCCTGCCGCGCTTCCTGCAACCGGGTGATGAAAGCCGTCTGTTGCTGGAAATCGTCCACGCCTCTGGCCCAATCGGGCGCATGGGGCTGGACGTGACGGCAGAGGGGGTGACGCTGGCCGATGGGGCGCCCTCTGGCTTTGACCTGGCGGAAAAGGGCAAGTTCACCATCAGTCTGCCGATCAGCGCGGGTGATGCGACAGGTGTTGCTACCGTGCGCCTTGCACTGACCACGCCGGACGGCAAGCAGTTGGTGAAAACCCTTGCGCTGCCGGTGCAGGTGAACGATCCCGAAATCGCCCGCAGCACGCAGGTCACGCTGGCCGCTGGCGACAGCTTTACGCTGGATGCGGCGGCCTTTACCGGCTTCCGCCCCGGCACGGGCACGGCAACGCTGGCCGTCGGTCCGCTGGCGCGGTTCGACACACCCGGCCTGTTGCGGGCGCTGGATGCCTATCCCTATGGCTGCACGGAACAGCTGACATCCCGCGCGATGCCGCTGATCTATATGGGCGATGTGGCGGCGGCGATGGGACTGGCCAGTGCCGACGACATTTCCACCCGTGTGGATCAGGCGGTGAAAGAGGTTCTGGACAATCAATCCGCGAACGGTGCTTTCGGCCTGTGGGAGCCCTCTTCGGGCGATATGTGGCTGGATGCCTATGTGACCGATTTCCTTAGCCGCGCACGGGCCAAGGGCCATGCCGTGCCTGATCAGGCCTTCCGCATGGCGCTGGACAACCTGCGCAACCAGGTGAACTACGCCCCCGATTTCGACGCGGGCGGCGGCGATCTGGCCTATGCGCTGATGGTGCTGGCGCGTGAGGGCGCGGCAGCGGTGGGTGATCTGCGCTACTATGCGGATGTGAAGGGCGATGCCTTTGACACGCCACTTGGCGCGGCCCAGCTTGGTGCGGCGCTGGCCAGCTATGGCGACCAGAAGCGGGCCGATGCGATGTTCACCCGAGCGGCAAAGATGCTTGCACAGCGTCTGGCCACCCCCGAGGCGCAGGTCTGGCGTGCGGATTACGGCACCAACCTGCGCGATGCCGCAGCGCTGGTCACCCTTGCGACAGAGGCGGGCAGTTCTGCGGTGGACGTGGCGGCGCTGGCCGATGGTCTTGCGACCGCGCTGAAGCCCGGCACGCAATCCACACAGGAATCGGTCTGGACCCTTCTGGCGACCCATGCGCTGATCGACCAGCCCGGCGCTAACGGCTTCACCGTGAATGGCGAACCGGTCAGCGGCCCGCTTGTCCGCGTGCTGGAAGATGACCTGATTGCGGGAACGCCCTCGGTCATTGCCAACCAGTCGGGTGAGGAAACGCTCGTTACGCTGACCACCTTCGGCATTCCGGCAGAACCGGAACCGGCGGGGGGCAATGGTTATGGCATCACCCGCAGCTACTATGACTTCGAAGGCAATGCTGTCGATCCGGCCAATGTGAAATCAGGCACGCGACTGGTGAGTGTGGTCGAGGTTGACAGTTTCGGGGGTGGCGAAGCGCGGCTGATGATCGAGGACCCGCTTCCCGCCGGGTTCGAGATCGACAATCCGAACCTGATGCGTGCTGGCGATCTGGCGGCCTTTGGCTGGCTCGACCTGAACGCCGAGGCGCGGATGACAGAGTTTCGTCAGGACCGTTTCCTTGCGGCGGTCGACTGGTACGGGCAGGGCAGGTTCCGGCTGGCCTATGTCGTGCGCGCGGTCTCACCGGGCAGCTATCATCATCCGGCAGCTTCCGTGGTCGACATGTACCGGCCGGATTACCGGGGCCGCAGTGAAACGGGCCGGGTCATCGTTTCGGCTGAATGATGCGCCGGTATGGGCTGATCGTTCTGGTGGCGGCGCTGACCCTGTTCGGCGCTGCCCGCGATGCGCTTGACGACTGGATCGATGCGACGGTGATCCCGCGCCTGGCGGTTGCGACTTCGGTCGAGATGCTGGGCAGTGACGGCAGCCTGCTGCGGGCCTTTACCGTGGATGACGGGCGCTGGCGGCTGGCGGTCAGCAAGGATGCGGTCGACGCAGATTTCATTGCCATGCTGATCGCCTATGAGGACAAGCGGTTTTATGGCCATGACGGTGTCGACGGGTTGGCGCTGCTGCGCGCAGGCTGGCAGGCCGCGACGCGGGCGCGGGTGGTTTCGGGCGGGTCGACCCTGACCATGCAGGTGGCCCGCCTGCTGGAAGACAGCGGGACCGGGCGGATGGCCGGAAAGATGCGGCAGATGCGGCTGGCGATGGCGCTGGAACGGCGGCTGACCAAGGACCAGATCCTGACGCTTTACCTGCATCTTGCTCCCTATGGCGGCAATGTCGAAGGCATCCGCGCCGCATCGCTGGCATGGTTCGGGAAGGAACCCACACGGCTGACGCCCGCGCAGGCGGCGCTGCTGGTCGCGCTGCCGCAGGCCCCGGAATCGCGCCGCCCCGACCGCGATCCGATCGCGGCGAGAGAGGCCCGCGACCGCATTGTTGCCCGGCTCATGGATGCCGGGGCGCTGGATGCCGACAGGGCCGCCGCCGCAGTCGCGGAACCCATCCCGACGACGCGCCGCCCTGTGCCTGCGCTAGCGCCGCATCTGACCGAACGGCTGCGCGCTGAAAACCCGCTGAAAACCCGGCATCACCTGACCATCGATCCGGCGCTGCAGGCCAAATTGCAGGTGCTTGCCGCCCGTGCGGTCGCCGCGCAGGGGGAACGGCTTTCCATCGCGATCCTTGTGGCCGATCACCAGACAGGGGCGATCATGGCATCGGTGGGGTCCGCCGATTATGCGGCGGATGCCCGCGAGGGTTTCGTCGACATGACCCTGGCGCTGCGCTCTCCCGGGTCGACCCTCAAACCCTTTGTCTATGGTCTGGCCTTTGACGAAGGTTTGGCCCATCCCGAAACCCTGATCGAGGACAAGCCGATCCGTTTCGGCACCTATGCGCCGCAGAACTTCGACCGCGTCTTTCGCGGCACTGTCCGCGTTCGCGAGGCATTGCAACTGTCGCTGAACATTCCGGTTGTGACCCTAACCGAGGCGCTGGGCCCGGCCCGGCTGGTCGCTGCCTTGCGGCGTACGGGCGCGGAACCCGATCTGCCCGGCGACCTGCAACCGGGATTGGCGGTGGCCCTGGGCGGCGTCGGCATCAGCCTGCACGATCTGGTGCAGGCCTATGCCGCACTGGCAAGGGGCGGCGTGCCGCGACCCTTGTATCTGGATGCTGATGCCGATCCTGCACCGGATGGCCAGCGTCTGTTCGCGCCTGAAGCGGCCTGGATGGTGGGCGACATCCTGAAAGGCATCGCGCCGCCGGGCGGCGCGCCCGAAGGGCATGTCGCATGGAAAACCGGCACCTCTTACGGGCACCGCGATGCCTGGGCTTTGGGGTATGACGGGCAGCACGTGGTTGGCGTCTGGATGGGCCGCCCCGACGGGTCCCCCGTGCCGGGGGCCTTTGGCGGCGACCTGGCCGCGCCGGTACTGTTTCAGGTGTTTTCCCGGATCAAGCCAAAGCTGACCCCCCTGCCCCCGCCGCCGCCCGCCACGCTGCTTGTCGCCAATGCCGACCTGCCGCAGCCCTTGCGCCGGTTTCGACCGCGGGGTCAGGCGGGGCAGACGGTCGGTGGCCCGGAACTGGCCTTTCCGCCCGATGGCGCGGTGATCGATGTCGATGGCGCGGGTCTGCTGGTCAAGGTGCGCGAGGGCACGCCGCCCTTTACCTGGCTGGCAGATGGTGCGCCGGTGGCCATCGCTGAGCGCGGGCGGGAACTGATCCTGCCACTGGCGGGGCCGGGTTTTCTGCGCCTGTCGGTCATCGACGCAGAGGGTCGATCGGCCGCCGTGGCGGTGCGGCTGGAGTAAGGCGCGGCGCGTGTCAGGCCATTCCTGAACTGCAGGAAAGACCGGCCAACGTATCAGTCTAGGGACGATGCTTTCTGCCAGATGCGACCGTCCAACAGGAGTGACATCCCCTTGCCGCGCTACAGGGTGCCCCTTGTGATGAGCTCGGGCTCGATCATGATATGTTCGGCCACCTTGCGCCCGTTCATGCGGGTGAACAGGGCCTCTGCTGCCAATTTTCCAAGGCGCGGGCCGTCCTGATCGACCGAGGCAAGGTCGATCATCGAAAGGCCCGCCATCGGGGAGTTGTCATAGCCCACGATGGCGAGATCCTCTGGCACACGGACGCCAAGGCGGTTGGCTTCACTGAGAAACGGGATTGCATCGAGGTCCGACCAGCAGAAGATGGCACGGGGCCGGTCGGGCGCTGTCAGAAGGCGGTGCATGTCGTCCTTGCGCGGCAGGCCATGTGCGGGCAGACGAAACACCCGCACCTGATCAGCAAGGTTGGCGGCAGCCATGGCCTGCCGGTAACCAATCTCGCGCTGCGGGGCGACGTCAGCCAGGTGATCTTCCTGATCGGACTGGGTCAGATAGGCGATGTCGCGGTAGCCCCTGTCCAGCAGGGCCCGCACGACCAGACGCGCCCCGGCCTGATCGTCGTTGTTGATCGTATCATAACTTTGCGCCGCGGGTTCGTGATGACCGATGACCACCGTCGGAATCTGGCGGGCGTAGTGATCGAGCGTTTCGCCCGCGATCTGGCTGGCGACGAGGATCAGCCCGTCCATACGGTTGTCGATCAGCTGTTCGATCAGCGTCACCTCGGTTCTGGCCTGCGCCGCGCCAACCCCGACAAGGATTTTGTAGCCCGCCTGCCCGGTCACACTTTCGATGCCGCGGAAGATGCCGGGGAGAAACGGGTTGTCGATGTCGACGAGGAGAACGCCAAGCGTAAAGGTGCGCCCGCGCATGCCCCGTGCGGCGACCGAGGGGCGATAGCCGAGCTTTTCGATGCTGGCCTCGACCTTCACGCGCAGGGCGTCGGACACGCCATAGGCGTTGCGCCTCACCTTGGAAACCGCAGCGACGGACACCCCCGCATCTGCCGCGACAGTGCGGATCGTCACCCGGTTGCTCGTATCGCCATCGGCCATCGCAATGTCCTCTCCTGGGCAGCCTAGCAAAAAACTGTTGCAAGGCAAATCAGATTGTAGAATGATTTACGTAGAACGGTGCACAAGTCGGATGTGACGCGATTCGGCACTTTGGGGAGGACGGCTGAATGGGCCTTGAGGGGCAAGCGCGGACTTTGTCCGTGACCGATAAAACAACGCCGGACAACAGGTTCAGCGCCGAAATGATCGCACCCCGCTGTGACGCGGGAACCGGCGGGCCGGGCAGTTTTGTCGCGCGGGAGTTTGACCTCGCGACGGTTGAGCGGGGCAGTGTTCTTCACCTGTCGGCGCAGGGTCTGTATCGCGCTTTCCTGAATGGCCACCGCGTCGGCAATGACCTGCTCACCCCAGGCTGGACCTGCTACGACGACCGCATCGCCTATCAGTCTTACGATGTGACGGCGCTGCTGAAACCGGGGCGCAACCGGCTGGAGATCTGGCTGGGCGACGGCTGGTATCGCTCGCGGCTGATGTGGGCGCAGAACCCGATCCCGAACACCTGGGGCAACCGCATCGGGGCCTTTGCCGAACTGGTGGCTGGCGGACGGACAGTGGTCAAGACCGATGACAGCTGGCGGTCGGGTTTTACGCCGATCACGGGAAACGGCATCTACCACGGCGAGGACTACGATGCCCGCATTGCGATACAAGACACGCATGGGGTCGAAGTCTTACCTTTCAACCGCGGCCTTCTCGTCCCGCACGAGACCGCTGCGGTCAGGGAAATGGCGCCGGTTTCGGCAGTGGAAAGCTGGGTCGACGGCGCGAGCAATGTCTACGACTTCGGCCAGAACTGCGGCGCGTACGTGCAGATCGTCGCGCAAGGCCCGGCTGGCGCGCACGTGCGGGTCGAATTTTCCGAAGTGCTGGGCCCTGACCGCTATTTCGACAACCGCAACTTCCGCTCGGCCAGGGCCGAACAGCACTACACCCTGAAGGGCGACGGAATAGAAACCTACGCCCCGCTTTTCACCTTTTTCGGCTTTCGCTACGCCCGCGTCACACTGACGGGCGGCGCACAACTGGTGTCAATCCAGCAGGTCCCGGTGACCTCTGTCCCGGTGCAG
>JBOFCO010000089.1:0-6935 GCA_051646105.1 Paracoccaceae bacterium | reverse complement strand
TGATGACGGCGCTGTTCCTGATCCGGGCAGGGGTTTCCGTCCTTGTCTGCGAAAAGGGCCGGGTGGCAGCCGAGCAATCCAGCCGGAACTGGGGCTGGATCCGGCAGCAGGGCCGTGATTTCGCCGAACTGCCCATCGTGCAGGAAGCGCTGGGGCACTGGGAGTTCCTGGCCGCCCTGCTGCCCGAGGACATCGGTTTTCGTCGTACCGGGGTGATGTATCTGGCCCGCACCGAACCGGAAATGGCCGCCTTCGCCGACTGGATGCGGCGCGGCAATGCCATGGGCACCGACACGCTGCTTCTGGATCGTGCTGCGCTGGACGCGATGCTGCCCAACCGCGCGGGATGGATCGGCGCGCTGCTGACCCCATCGGATGCGCAGGCTGACCCGTGGCTTGCCGTTCCCGCTGTGGCCCGACACGCGGCGCGAGAGGGCGCGACCATCCGCGAGGGCTGCGCGGTCAGGGCGCTCGACCTGTCCGGCGGGCGGGTCGCTGGCATCCTCACGGAACGGGGCAGGGTGGCCTGCGGCCAGGTCGTGTTGGCCGGCGGTGCGTGGTCCGGGCTGTTCGCCGCGCGGCACGGAATTTCCCTGCCGCAGCTTTCGGTGCGGGCCTCTGTCGCACGGACGCAGCCTATGCCCGGACCGTTCGAGGGCGGGGCGGCGGACGACCGGTTTGCCTTTCGTCGGGGGACGGATGGCCGTTACCGGCTGGCCCCAGGCGGGGCGCATGATTTCTGGATTGGTCCTGCGGCATTCCGCCACCTGCGCAGCTATCTGCCGCAACTGCGTCGCGACTACCGCAAGACCCGGTTTCTGCCCGCCTCCCCGCGGGGCTATCCCGACGCATGGGGCACGCCGCGCCGCTGGGCGGCTGATGAGCCTTCTCCCTTCGAACGCTGCCGAATCCTGAACCCGTCCCCGAACATGCGCTATCTGGCCCGGGTGCTTGATGCCCATGCCGCAGCCTTTCCGGATCAGGGCAGGCCGTTGCTGGACGAAGTCTGGGCGGGGATGATCGATGTCATGCCCGATACGGTGCCAGTGATCGACCGCGCCCCTGCGCTGCCGGGGCTGACGATCGCCACCGGCATGTCGGGCCACGGCTTCGGAATCGGGCCGGGGGTGGGACGGGTCGTCGCCGATCTGGCGCTTGGTCGCGATCCGGGGCACGACCTTTCCCGCTTCCGGTTGGACCGGTTCACCGATGGCAGCAGGCTTGACCTTGGCCCCAGCCTGTAACCACCCCGGCCTGTGATCGCCCGGCGCCCGTGGCCGCTGTGGCTTGCGCCACCCGGCAAATTGGCCGACGATGGGGCAACCAAAGGATGAATGACATGCCCCCCAGAAACCGCTTTGCCGAACTGCTGCCGGAACTGACCGCGATCCGCCGCGACATCCACGAAAATCCCGAACTGCTGTTCGAGGTGCATCGGACTGCCGCCAAGGTGGCCGGATTGCTGCGCGGCTATGGCTGCGACGAGGTGGTCGAAGGGATTGGACGAACCGGGGTTGTGGGGGTGATCCGGGGCAAGACCGACAAGTCAGGCCGCGTGATCGGCCTGCGCGCCGATATGGATGCCCTGCCAATCATCGAGCAGACCGGCGCTGCCCATGCCAGCAAGGTGCCCGGCAAGATGCACGCCTGCGGCCATGACGGCCATACGACGATGCTGCTGGGCGCCGCGCAATATCTGGCCGAGACGCGGAATTTCGACGGAACCGCCGTGCTGATCTTTCAGCCCGCCGAAGAAGGCGGCGGCGGCGGACGCGAGATGGTCGCGGACGGCATGATGGACCGTTTCGGCATTCAGGAGGTTTACGGAATGCACAACATGCCCGGCATCCCGATCGGGCAATTCGCTATCCGCCCGGGTGCGATGATGGCCGCCGCCGACCAGTTCGACATCACCCTGACAGGCAAGGGCGGCCATGCCGCAAAACCGCATGACTGCATCGACACAACAGTTGTCGCCGCCCATGTGATCGTCGCGCTGCAAACCATCGCCAGCCGCAATGTCGATCCGCTGAAGCAGGTGGTGGTGTCCGTGACGGCGGTGCAGACCGACAGCCCCGCGCACAATGTGATTTCGCAGGTGGTGAAGCTGAAAGGCACGGTCCGCACGATGGACCCCGATGTGCAGAAATTCGTGCAGCGCCGGATTTTCGAGATTGTCGAAGGCACCGCAACCGCCCTTGGCGCGACGGGACAGGTCGATTACCAGCGCGGCTATCCGGTAACGATGAACACGCCCGAGAACACCGGTTATGCCGTTGAGGTCGCCCGCGCCGTTTCCGGCAGTGTCGATGCCGAAACTGCCCCGCTGATGGGGGCAGAGGATTTCAGCTACATGCTGAACGAACGCCCCGGCGCCTATATCTTCCTTGGCAACGGCGATACGGCGATGGTTCACCATCCCGCCTATGACTTCGACGATGCGGCGATCCCGTTCGGGTCAAGCTGGTACGTGGGCATGGTGGAAGCGCGGATGCCTGCGGCATGATCGGGGCAGTCCTGACCGGGCTGATCGCCGCCTTGCACCTGTATATTCTGGTGCTGGAAATGTTTCTGTGGACGTCGCCCCGCGGGCAGAAGGCTTTTGGTCTGACAACGGAATTCGCAACGGAAACCAAGGTTCTCGCAGCCAATCAGGGGCTTTATAACGGCTTCCTTGCCGCCGGTCTGGTCTGGGCATTGATGGCCGGGATTCCCGGCGAAGGCCACGGGCTTGCGATGTTCTTTCTGGCCTGCATATGGATTGCCGGCATTTTTGGCGCGGCTACGTCAGCGCGGAAGATTCTGTTCATCCAGACCCTTCCCGCGACGCTGGCCATGATTGCGGTCTGGTTCCGCGTCTGATCGCGAATCCGGTCTCAGCCCCGGCTCAGCCCCCCGTATGGCTCATGTGCCGTGACATGGTGCCCGCGACCTTCTGCCGCGAATAGTCGAAATCATGGCCCTTGGGCTTGCGGGCGATGGCGGCGCGGATGGCGTCCTCGACCGGCGCGTCGGCCTCATGTGCCCGCAGGGGCGCACGCAGGTCGGCCATGTCTTCCTGACCCAGACACATGTAAAGTTCCCCGGTGCAGGTCAGCCGCACGCGGTTGCAGCTTTCGCAGAAATTGTGGGTCAGGGGCGTGATGAAACCGATCTTCTGGCCGGTCTCCTCGATCCTCACATAACGGGCGGGCCCGCCGGTGCGTTCGGCAAGTTCGGTCAGGGTGAAGCGCTCCGCCAGCCGGGCGCGCAGGTCTTTCAGCGGCCAGTACTGGCCCAGACGAAGCGCCTCTCCCATATCATCGCCCATCGGCATCACTTCAATGAAGGTCAGGTCATGGCCTTCGCCCGCGCACCAGTCGAGCAGCGGGAAAAGCTCCTCCTCGTTGAAGCCTTTCAGCGCCACGGTGTTGATCTTGACCCGCAGCCCTGCGGACTTGGCTGCTGCGATCCCTTCCATTACCTGCGGCAGGCGGCCCCAGCGGGTGATCTTTGCAAACTTGTCGGCATGCAGCGTGTCAAGCGATACGTTGACCCGCCGCATCCCCAGCGCGGCGAGATCGGCGGCAAAACGGGCAAGCTGGCTGCCGTTGGTGGTCAGCGTCAGTTCCTTCAGCGCGCCGCTGTCCAGATGCCGCGACATGGCGCGGAAAAAGGTCAGGATATCGCGCCGCACCAGCGGCTCCCCTCCCGTGATGCGCAGCTTTTCCACGCCAAGCCGGACGAAGGCAGAGCATAGCCGGTCAAGCTCCTCCAGGCTCAGCAGATCTTTCTTCGGCAGAAATGTCATGTTTTCCGCCATGCAATAGGTGCAGCGGAAATCGCAGCGATCCGTCACCGAGACGCGCAGGTAGGAAATCGGGCGGGCAAAGGGATCGATCAGCGGGACCATGGCTCCAACCTAAACCTCGGGCGGCAAGGTCACAAGGCAAATGCCTGTGTCCGGCACCAAGGTGGGATGGTCGGGGGCAACGTCCTAAAGATGCTTCCCTGCCTCTTTCCGGGCAAAGGGTTTCAGCCTGTCTCCGTGTTCGCCAAGCCAGTTGCGCACCCTTTCGGCATCGTGTTTCGACAGGTCACGCAGCCACCAGGCGATGGCTTTCTGGATGAACCAGTCGCGGTCATCGGCGTAACCGGCAGCCCAGCCGAGCACCCTGTCGCGGATCGCCAGTTCGTCGGGCTTGGGGTGATTCAGCCGGGTCCAGGGCAGGGTCATGACCAGCGCCGCGCGCCGGGTCCACATATGGGGCGATGTCGTCCAGCCTTCCACCTCGTCCAGCCGCGACGGGTCGGCCACCAACCGCCTGCGCCCCGCATCGCAGGCGTGATCGGCAAGCGCCCAGCCGTCGAACTGCGGCACCCAGGATGCGACCAGCGCCCAGACTGGACCGTCGCCCGCGATCCTCGCCTGCGTCAGCAGCTTGGCGGCGGCGATCCGCGCCTCGTGCACATCGGTCCGCCACAGCGCATCGGCCAGCGCCACACGGGCGGGAACATCGACGCCCTGTCGCCAGTCCCGCGCCAGAGTGTCAATGACAGGCACCGGCACGCCCAGATAGCGGCGCGGCACCTTGTGGTAGGCGGCAGCCCCGGCGGCACGCTCGGCGTCGCCTGCGGATTCCAGCGCCGCAAGGGCGATATCCGGCGTCACAGGTTGCCCTCGATCCCGGTCGGTAGGCCGTCCATGGAGTTACGGTTCCGCTCATCCCAATAGGTCCGCAAACCGTCCTCGCCCTTGCCTGTGGCCCAGTCGCGCAAGGTGGGGCGTTCACCGGCGAAATCCATGAAGGGCACGGCAAATCCGCAGGAGGTCTGCACAAGATCGACCGCCATTTCGCAGATCTGCCGCGCACCGGGCGTATCGGGAAACAGCGCTGCCGCCGCCGCCCATCCGGCATCGCCCCGGTGGATCATCCGCGCGCGACCATAGGCGCGCAGGATCATCGGGCGCTTTTCAAAGCCGCACCACATCACGGTCATCCGCCCGTCCAGCGGCAGATGCGCGGCGGTTTCGTTCCCCGATCCGGTCAGGTTCAGCCAGCACAGGGCCTTCGGCCCGGTGATACGCAAGGAATCCATGCCCTTGGGCGACAGGTTGATGCGCGCATCCGGCGCGGTTGTCGCCACGAAAAAGATGTGTTGCGCGGCGACAAAGCCGCAGTGGTCGTCGGTAAATCCGGGAAACTGCTTTGCCATTCTGTCCCCCGATCAGTCTCTCGGTTTCGCCAGTTGCCAGTCCAGATGGCTCCGCACGGTTGGCCATTCGGATGCCGTAATAGAATATACGGCGGTGTCGCGCAGCGATCCGTCGGCACTGCGCTGGTGCGCGCGCAGGATTCCGTCAAGCTGTGCGCCCAGCCGTTCGATAGCGCGGCGGCTTTGCGTGTTCAGTCGGTGCGTGCGGAATTCAACCGCCAGACATCCCAGCCTGTCGAAGGCATGGGCCAGCAGCATGCGCTTTGCTTCGGTGTTCAGCGGGCTGCGCTGCACCTCTGCCGCATACCAGGTCGACCCGATTTCCACCCGCGGGCTTGTCGCATCGATGTTCATATAGGTGGTCATCCCCACCGGACGGCCATCGGGCAGCAATACGGCGAAGGGCAGCATCGATCCCCTGGTGTGCAGCCCCAGCCGCCTGTCGATTTCGGCGACCATCCCGTCAGGCGTTGGCACGGCCGTATACCAAAGCTGATGCAGGCCACCGACGGCGGTGCGCAACCCTTCGGCGTGGTGCTGGCCCAGCGGGGCAAGCATCACATGACTTCCGGTCAGGGTGACGGGATCAAGTGGCGTCATTCCACCGTCACCGATTTCGCCAGGTTGCGCGGCTGGTCGACATCGGTGCCCTTGGCGACGGCGGTGTGATAGGCGATCTGCTGCGCCGGGATTGCGTATAGGATGGGAGCAAGGTCATCGGCCACATCGGGCATACGCAGCGTCCGCCAGACGCCATCCCCGGCCTCGTCCAGCCCGGCGGCGTCGGACACCAGCACCACTTTGCCCTTTCGCGCCATCACTTCCTGCATGTTCGATACCGTCTTGTCGAACAGCGCGTCGCGCGGGGCCAGCACGATCACTGGCATCGCCGGGTCGATCAACGCGATAGGGCCGTGCTTCAGTTCACCCGATGCGTAACCTTCGGCGTGGATATAGCTGATTTCCTTCAGTTTCAGCGCGCCTTCAAGCGCGATCGGGTAAATCTGCCCGCGCCCCAGGAACAGCGCATCCTTGGCACCCGACAGTTCGGCGGCAACGCGGGCCACGGAGTCGCCTTCGGCCAGCGCATGGGTCAGGATGCCCGGCAGGTTGCGCAAATCCGCCAGCTTTTCCGCGAGGGCGGTCGCATCCAGCCGCCCCTTGTCCACGGCGGCTTTCAGCGCCAGCAGGTGCAGCACCAGAAGCTGCGCGGTGAAGGCCTTGGTCGAGGCGACGCCGATTTCCACCCCGGCGTGGATCGGCAGCGCCAGATCGCTTTCCCGCGCGATGGAGGATGTCGGCACGTTGATGACGGAAACCACTTTCGCCACGTTTTCCTTCGCATAGCGCAGCGCCGCCAGCGTATCGGCGGTTTCGCCTGACTGGCTGACGAAGATCGCCATGGTCCGATCAGAAAGCGGTGGTTCGCGGTAGCGGAATTCGGAGGCGACATCGACCTCTGCTGGCAGGCCCGCGATCCGTTCGAACCAGTAGCGCGCGGTCAGGCAGGCGTAAGATGCCGTGCCGCAGGCCACCAGTACCACCCTGTCGATGCCTGTGAAGTCCAGGGTTTCGGGCAGGGCGATGCGCGCGCCTTCGGTGCCGACATAGTGCCGGATCGCATCGGCCAGAACGGCGGGCTGTTCGGCGATTTCCTTGGCCATGAAATGCTTGTAGCCCGCCTTGTCCACGCGGGTCGCGCCAAGCTGGATCGGCGTCACGGCGCGATTGGCGCGGCG
>JBOFCO010000004.1:0-50890 GCA_051646105.1 Paracoccaceae bacterium | reverse complement strand
AGTCCTGGCTGCGCCAGCCATTGCCACGGCCATGAATGAAAATATCGCCACCCGGTTCCTTGCCGTAAAGCGCGGCTTCCAGCCTGTCGTCGTCGTTCGGATAGGAAATGCCCAGCGACAGATGATACTGGCTGCGGCCATTGCGGCGGTCGATAAAATAGGTGCCTTCCGGCGTCTTGCCGTCACCCTCGAATTTCTTGTCGCCCACCGGCGCAAAGCCAAGCTCGATATCATAGGCTTTCAGCACGGTGTTGTGGTGAAGCAGGTACATGCGCCTGTCGGCCTTGTGCACCACAATGCTGGTCACCTGGGGTCCGTTGTAGCTGCGGAACTTCGATCCGCAGCCGGACAAGACCACCATCCCCAGCACAAGAAAAATTGCCGTCAGAAACCGCATGCCTGTCTGCCCGTTTTTGATTTGGCGCGACTATACGGATATTCGCGACCTCCGCTAGACCCGGTCGAAGCTTGCAACCAGTTCCACATGCGGGGACCAGCGGAACTGGTCGACCACCTGCACCCACCCCAACGCAAATCCCGCCGCAGTCAGGACAACGGCATCGCGGGCAAAGGTCACCGGATTGCAGGACACATAGGCCAACCGCTTCTGTCCTGATACCGCGATCTCCCTGCACTGCGCCTCGGCCCCGGCGCGTGGGGGATCGATCACCACGGCATCAAAACGCGCAAGTTCATCCGGCAGCAGCGGGCGACGGAACAGATCGCGCGCCTCTGTCGTCAGGCGGTGCAGCCCAGGGGCGGCACGCCAACCCTTTTCCAATGCCGCGGTCATCGCGCTATCGCCTTCGACGGCGTGAACCTCTGCCGTTTCGGCCATCGGCAGGGAAAACGTGCCACAGCCCGCGAACAGGTCAGCGATGCGAGTGGCATCGCCAACGACTTCGCGTACGGAAGCCAGCAAGGCTGCCTCTCCCTCTGCCGTGGCTTGCAGGAAGGCGCCGGGGGGCGGCACAACACGCCCCGTACCGAGCAGTTGCACAGGCGCATCCGGTGTGGCGATCACCTCGCCATTCCAGGCAATGCGCCCGATGCCATGGGCGGCGGCGATGCGCGGAATATCCATACGCAGACCCGCATCTGCATCGCGCGCGCCTGTCACCGCAACATCGGCACGCCCGGCGGAAAGAGCGACCGAAAGATCAAGCTCCCCCTTGCGTGACGCGCCCAGCGCCGTCAGTTCGCGCAATGCTGGCAGCAACGCCATCAGTTCCGGGCGCAGCAGGATGCAGTCAGGAACTTCGACAATCGTCCCCGACGCGCGGGCGTGGAAGCCGACAATAGCGCCCCCGCCGCGCAACTTGCGGCCTGACAGAACCGCGCGCCTGCGTGATCGGGCGGGAGAGGTGACCGCAGGGCGAATCGTCGCTGAAATCCCGTGTGCGGCCAGCGCCTGCCGCACCGCATCGGCCTTCCATCCCGCCACGAAAGGCTCTGAAGCATGTTGCAGCGAACAGCCGCCACAGACCCGGTAATGCGCGCAGGGCGCCCGCACCCTTTCGGGCGACGATGTGACGATACGGGCATCGACCAGCCGCCCTTCGCGCGGTTCGCCCTCCACCACCTCTCCCGGCAGGGTCATCGGGACGCGCAGGGTGGTGCCCGTATCGTCCAGTCCCAGACCATCGCCCAAGTGGCCGAGCCGCGCGACTGTCAGTCTCATTCGGCGGCTTCTCCGGCAATGTCGTCGGTCCCGATGAATCCGCCTGACTGCCGCGCCCAATAGCGCGCATATAGCCCGTCTTGTGCCAGAAGCCCGGCATGAGTGCCGGTTTCAACGATATGCCCTTCTTCCATCACCACGATCCGGTCCATTTCCGATATGGTCGAAAGCCGGTGCGCAATAGCCAGAACCGTCTTCCCCTTCATCACCCGGGAAAGCGCCGTCTGAATCGAGGCTTCCACCTCTGAATCCAGTGCTGATGTGGCCTCGTCCAACACCAGAATAGGCGCATCCTTCAGAAAGGCGCGGGCAAGGGCGATGCGCTGCCGCTGGCCGCCCGACAGCTTCACGCCGCGTTCGCCAAGGAACGCCTCATAACCGGCATGGCCCTTGTGATCGACCATGGTCTCGATGAATTCATGCGCTTCGGCCTGACGCGCCGCCGCGATCACGTCACCCTCTGTCGCATCCGGGCGGCCATACAGGATGTTGTCGCGGGCAGAGCGGTTGAACATTGCGGTTTCCTGGGTGACCATCGCAATCTGGCGGCGCAAGCTTTCCTGTGTCACGCCACGAATATCCTGTCCGTCAATCAGGATACGGCCTTTTTCCACATCGTAGAGCCGCAAGAGTAATGCAACCAGGGTCGATTTCCCCGCCCCCGATGCACCCACGATTCCCAGCTTTTCGCCGGGGCGGATGGTCAGATTGATGCCATCGACGCCGCCCTTGCCACTGCCATAGGCAAAGCTGACCCCGTCGAATCTGATTTCGCCCTGTACCCGGTGCAGCATGATCGCGCCTTCTGCATCGGTCAGGTCATGGGGCGGGGTGAGGGTGCGCATCCCATCCTCGACCTCGCCAACCGAACCGTAAAGGCTCATCAGTGACATCGACACCCATCCGGTCATCTGCGCGATGCGCATGGCGATCGCACCGGCGGATGCGATCTCTCCGGCCGAGGCGATGCCCTTGCTCCACATCAGCAGGGTGCCGCCAATCAGGATAACGGGCACAAGCCCTGCCACGATCATCAGTGAAAAGCGGAACCAGACCGAAACATAGCCGAAATCGAGCGCGCGTTCACGGAACCCGGCCATGGCGGACAGCGCCGCGCGATCTTCATGCGCGGCATGGGCGAACAGTTTCACCGTCTTGATATTGGTGATCGTATCGACCACCTGCCCGGTCACCATGGCGCGGGCAGAGGCGCGGCTGGCAGACCGTTCGCGGACGCGGGGCAGGAACCAGCGGATCAGGCCAAGGTACAGCACCAGCCATACCGCCAGCGCAACCGCCATCCACACATCGATGGCCAGCAGGAACAGCACCGACCCCACCAACGAAGCCAGCGCAAAGGCCACCACGTTGATGGTTTCAGTCGCAACGTCCGTCACTGCGCGGGCGGTCTGCATCTGCTTTTGCGCGATACGGCCAGCGAAATCATTGTCAAAGAACGTGACAGCCTGCCCCATCGTCCAGCGGTGCAGGCGTGACAGAACCAGCGGCATGACATTCGGGCCGACAACGATGGAATTCGATGCTGTGGAAAGCCCGAACACGATCGGGCGGATCACCAGATAAAACACTGCAACTGCCAGGAACAGACCCGCATTCTGTGCAAATACGGTGGCGGGATTCGCGTTCAGCGCGGCATCGATCACCGTGCCAAGCACCATGGCCGAAACAACCTCGGCCACGCCCGCCATCATCGAAAACAGCGTGGCCCAGGCCAGCATCGGCCAGGCCCCGGAAAGGCACCAGCGGAAGAAGGCCAGCAACCTTTGCGGTGGCGGCCCCTCGGCGGGACGGAAGGCATCGATCAGATCACCGGGCTTCATTCGGCAGCCTCTGCATCGGTACCGATGAAGCCCCCGGATTGCCTGTTCCAGAAGCGGGCATAAAGACCGTTTGCCGCAAGAAGCTGCGAATGGCCGCCCTGTTCGGCAATGCGGCCATCTTCCAGAACCACGATCCGGTCCATCCGCGCGATGGTTGACAGTCGATGCGCAATGGCAATGACAGTCTTGCCCTGCATGACACCATAAAGCGTCGACTGGATTGCAGCCTCTACTTCTGAATCCAGTGCGCTTGTGGCTTCGTCCAGAACAAGGATCGGCGCATCCTTCAGGATCACGCGGGCCAGGGCGATACGCTGTCGCTGCCCACCTGACAGTTTCACGCCACGTTCCCCGACATGGGCTTCATACCCCTTGCGGCCTTCGGGATCCTCCAGCGACAAGATGAAATCATGCGCCTCGGCGCTTTGCGCGGCGGCGATCATCTGCCCATCGTTCGCATCCGGACGCCCATACAGGATGTTATCACGGACCGAACGGTGCAACAGGCTGCTGTCCTGCTGGACCATACCGATGTTCAATCGCAGCGAATCCTGCGTCACCCCCGCAATGTCCTGCCCGTCGATCAGGATGCGGCCACCCTCCGCGTCGTAAAACCGCAAAAGCAGCTTCACCAGTGTCGATTTCCCGGCACCCGACCGGCCGACGATTCCGACCTTTTCGCCCGGTTCCACGGTCAGGCTTATGCGGTCCAGCCCGCCTGCGCCCCTGCCATAGTGATGCGAAAGGCCCTGCAACTCAATCCGGCCGCCACTCAGAACCAGCGGTTTGGCACCCGGTGCGTCGGTCAGGGTGACGGGATGGGTAATGGTTTCCATCCCTTCGGCCACCACACCCAGCGCCTGCACCAGTGCCGATGTCGCCCACATGATCCAGTAGGTCATGTTGTTCAGCCGCAGCGCCAGTGTCGTTGCCGCCGCTACCGCGCCAACAGATGTCTGTCCGTCGAACCACAGCTTCAGCGCCCAGCCGCTGACCGCCACGATCAGAAAGCCGTTCAGCAGGGTCAGCGTTACATCCATCCGGGTGATGATCCGCATTTCGGTCTGGAACTTGTTGCGGGCTGTTTCTATCGCTTCTTTTGCATAGTCGATTTCCCGGTCGTGATGGGCAAACATCTTGACCGAATGGATATTGGCATAGGCATCTACCACCCGCCCCGTTACCGCCGACCGCGCATCAGACGACGCCTTGGCCGCCGGCCCGGCATTGCGGATCGTCCAGCGCAGCAAAAAGCCATAGCCAATGGCCCAGAGGACAAGCGGCAAAAGCAATCTCGGATCAGCCCCCGACAGCATGATCGCCGCGCCCACGACCGTTGTCAGCGCAAAGGCGACGGCATCAAAGGTCTGGAATACCGCATCGCCTGCGGCTGGCGGCGTCTGCATGATCCGGTTGGCAAGCCGCCCGGCGAAGTCATTTTCGAACCAGCTTACCGATTGCCGCAGCACATGCCTGTGTGCCCGCCAGCGGATCATCGTGCCGAAATTCGGCAGGATGGTGTTGTGCAGCAGGGCTACATCGGTGCCGCCAACCAGCGGCCGCAGCAACAGCACCGCAAGCGCCACCAGGATGAATTCGGTCGCGTGGTTCTGCCACAGAGCCGCCGGGGCGCTTGTCGACAACAGGTCGACCAGTCGCCCGAGATACCAGATCAGCAGGATTTCCGAGCTGGCCACGACAACAGACAGCAGCGCCGTGACGGCGAAAACCGCACGGAAAGGGCGCGCATATTCCATCAGGAAAGGCCACAGCCTTCGCGGGGGATGGTCGGTTTCCTGATAGGGCGCGTAGGGATCTACGAGGTTCTCGAAGAAGCCGAACACGGCAAAGCCTTTCTGTCTTCCGCCGATATAGCGTGCGTGGCGGGAAAAGAAAACTCACTCCACCAGAAGCTGAATGACACTGGCGACGATCAGCAGGGCCATGATCATGTTGAACCATTGCAGCCGCCTGTCCGTGGTCAGCCAGCGCGTCATCGCGCGACCCGCCGCCGTCCACGCCAGGGACGAGCCCAAGCCAAGCACGGCAAAAACAACCGCCACAACAACCGCACTGGCGACCGGACGGGCAGCAGTGATGAACTGTGAGCTGGCTGCGACAGCCATCGTCCAGCCCTTGGGATTGATCCATTGAAAGGCGGCGGCCTCGAGAAATGTCATCGGCCGCGGACCTTCGGATTTCGACCCTATTCCGCCGGAAATGGCCATTTTCCATGCCATCCACAGCAGCAGCGCGGCACCACCCCAGCGCAGGCCTTCACGCAGCATCGCGCTGGTCTGAAACAGCTCGCCCAGCAGCAGGCCAACAATCAGCAGCATGGCCGGAAAACCCAGTGCGACGCCCAGCATATGTGGCAGTGACGGGCGCAGGCCAAAGCGCGCACCGGATGCGGCCAGCATGGTGTTGTTCGGCCCGGGCGTATACAGCGTGGCCATCGCCAGTGTGATGAGCGCCGTCAGTTCGGTCATGGGCATCGATTGCTCCCCTGCCGGGCAGGAGGCAATGACGCAGCCGGAAGGTCAAGCCAGCAATTGTTCCCGTGACAATGCGAAACCGGATGCAATCCAGCGCGATTCCAGTTCGGCCAGACGCGCGCCCAGCGCCGCGCCCTGCAGGGCAGGCATCAGATCCGCGGCGGTTACGGGAAAGCGCGCAGCAGCACCCGCAGTCGTCTGCGCCTGAAGATCGATGGGCAAATCCGCAACGCCAAGCACCGCGCGCAGCAAAGCCGCGTCGCGGGCAACATCGGCACCGTGGCGATAGGCCTGAACTGCCGGATCGGGCGGGGCCGCGACCAGCTCGTCCAACACGGCCAGATGTTTGGCTTCGTCACGCGACAGCCGCAGCCGTTCGACCAGATCGCTACCCCCCAGAACCGCCAGCCGACGCCGCCAGTCGGGCGTGACCAGCCCATGCTCCAGATGCACCAGCGGGGCAAGCGCCTTGACATCAGCACCGGGCAAAACCCGGGCCAACACACCGCTTGCTGACATCCCCGCAACCGCAGGGGCCGGATCGGGGGCGGCAAGCAATTTCTTCATCTCTGCCCCGACGCGCTCTCGCGATAGCGTGTCTAATCCTTCCGAAAGGGCTGCACAGGCGGCAAGACCGTCGGGATCGATACCGTTTGCGGCCCGACCATACCAGGCGTGAAACCGAAAAAAGCGCAGGATACGCAGATAGTCCTCGGCAATGCGGTCCTCTGCCCGTCCGATGAATCGCACACGGCGGGCCATGGCATCGGGAAGCCCGCCCAAAGGATCAATCAGCGTGCCATCCGGCTGGCAATAGAGCGCATTCATGGTGAAATCCCGCCGTGCCGCATCCTGCGCGATCTGGTCGGTATAGGTTACCACTGCACGGCGGCCATCCGTGGATACGTCGCGGCGAAAGGTCGTCACCTCATGCGGGATGCCGTTCAGGATCAGCGTGACGGTGCCATGATCGATGCCTGTCGGTACCGCGCGGATCCCTGCAACACCGGCAAGATCCAGAACGCGCGCCGGCAGGGCTTCTGTCGCGATGTCGATATCGGCAACCGGCTCACCCATCATGGCGTTGCGCACACAGCCGCCGACCGGCAGCGCCTGATGCCCCGCATCCGAAAGCAGCGCGCAGACGGCCTGCGTTTCCGCGCGTGTCAGCCAGTCACCGGATACCCGCATGCCCATCCATCCTTGCGGCCAGCCCATGCAGCATACGTGCGGTGGCACCCCAGATGTAATAGGGCCCGTAGGGCGCGACGAAATACTTTCGTGGCTGGCCGCGCCATTGCCGCGTTTCGATCCTGTACCGCGCCGGATCGGCAATATGCGCAAAGGGAACGGTAAACACCTCCTCCACCTCTCCGGCCTCGGCCACGGGCGAATAGGCGCCGCGCACAAGCGCCAGAACCGGGGTAACGGAATAGCCGGTAATGGTAATGTGGGGCGGAAGACATCCCAAAACCTCTGCCGCATTTGCGGGCAGGCCCACCTCTTCCTGCGCCTCGCGAAGGGCGGCAGCCACAGGGCCGGCATCCGTCGCATCGATCTTGCCACCGGGAAAGGCGATCTGGCCGCCATGGTGCCGCAGGCCGGATGCCCGCTTTGTCAGGATCAGATGCCAGTCATCCCGTTCGGGACGGAACGCGATCAGGACCGCTGCGGGGCGAAGATTGCCTTTGGGCATCGGAAAACTGTCGATGTCACCGTCGGAACTTGGTGCACCACGGGCCGCAACCGCGGCCCGCAGCAGGATTTCCGGATCAGGGCGTGGCACGCGGCGGCTCCGCCACTGGCACCGTTGCCTCAAATCCCAGCGTTTCAGGCGCGAATTCATAATGCGCCCCGCAGAACTGGCAGTCCGCCGTGACCTTGCCCTCGGCAGTGGTCATGGTGCGGATATCCTTTGCCGAATAGATCGACAGGCTTTGCCGCACCTTGTCCGCGGAACAGGAACAGCCGAATTTCACCGGCTGCGCATCGAACACGCGCGGCTGTTCTTCGTGGAACAGACGGATCAGCAATTCTGTCGGCTGCACGGTCGGACCGACCAGCTCCATCTCCTCGACGGTATCCAGCAACAACCCGACCCGTGTCCAGTTTTCACCGTCTTCGCCACCGACCAGATCGGCAGCATTAAGCAGCCCGCCCTCGCCGGTGCCTCCCTCCGTGGCCACAAGGGGGGATGCCTTTGGCATGTGCTGAAGCATCACGCCGCCGGCCCGCCAATGCTCTGCCTGACCCGGCAGACGGCTTTTGCCGAAGGCCAGCGCAAAGCGCGTCGGAAGCTGTTCGGACTGGGCAAAATACGTCTCTGCACAGGCGGAAAGCGATCCACCCGCCAGCGGGGTTATACCCTGATAGGGCAGATTGCCCTCACCCTGGTCGATCAGTATGGCGAAATAGCCCTTGCCCAGCAGGCCGAAACCGGGCGTGGATTGCGCCAGGCGGTCTGCATCGTAACTGGCATAGGCGCGCATCCGGGCAGGTTCGCCCTGTTCTGACGGACCATAGTAATCCGCTGCTATCAGGCGCAAAGGCCCGTCGCCCCGGATTTGCACAGACAGCTTCCAGCGCAGCTTGATCGACTGGCCGATCAATGCGGTCAGAAGGGCAGTCTCGGCGACCAGATGCTCCACCGCAGCCGGATAGGCGTGTCCGGCCAACAGCCGGTCAAGCACGCCGTCAAGCCGGGCAACGCGGCCACGGATGTCAGAGCGGTCAAGCTGAAAGGGAAGGACAGTGTCGTCCCAGGCGATTTGCGAACCGATGGTCATGGGGTTTCCTTACGCGCGTGGCGCTGGCATACCGCGACAATATAGGCACGGCAACCGATCCACCAAGGGGACAGCGCGATGAGAAGGTTCGGTGACGCGCCGAAAGCGGGAATACGCTACCGCATGCGGCCCGGAGTCTATGCCTTATTGCCGCGCGCTGGCAGCCTGCTTTTGACCCATCAACAAGAACCCGAACCGGAGTTCCAGCTTCCCGGTGGTGGCATCGACAGGGGCGAACACCCCATTGCCGCCCTGCACCGCGAGGTGCTGGAGGAAACCGGCTGGCGTATCGGCAATGCCCGGCACGTCGGGGCCTTTCGCCGATTCACCTACATGCCGGAATATGACCTATGGGCGGAAAAGTTGTGCCATGTCTATCTGGCGCATCCTGTTCGGGCAATCGCGGCACCGACCGAACGGGGTCACGTTGCGCTATGGATGCCGGTGGCAGAGGCGTTACGTTGCCTGGGCAATGCGGGTGACGCATTTTTTGCCGGGATGGTGATGCCGGCATAGTCCACCAGCAGGGCCGAAATATCATCCGCCATGGGCTGCCCTTCGCGATGAAAGCTCAGGGTCTGCATCAGCAGCTGCAGGCTTGCAGTTGGCGGACGATGGCTGGTGGTGTGAAGGAAATGTTCGAACCCGCCTTCGTCGAACTGCACACCCTGCATATCCTCACATTCCGTGACACCGTCAGACACAATGGCAAGACGGTCGCCGGGATAAAGTCGTGCATATGTCGTTTCGTAATCTGCTTCGGCCAGCAAGCCCACTGGCAGCCCGCCCCCACCCAACCGCTCTATCCCACCGGATGCCCGCAGCACGGCCGGATGCGGATGGCCAGCCTGCACAAAGCAAAGACTGCCATCAACAAGATCAATCACACCATAGAACAGTGTAAGATAGCGGTCGCTTTCCGTTTCCTCGCAGATCATCCTGTTCAGAAGATGCGCAACTTCTGCCGGGTCACGGCTACGATAGCTTCCATCCTCCGCCGCGATCAGGGCGATGTTTCGCTCTGGCATGGTGCCCGAAAAGAATCCGGCAAGCCGTGCGGTCATCAGCGCCGACGCAACGCCATGACCCGAGACATCGATGCTGAACAGGCCCAGCTGCTGCTTTCCGATGGGAAAGAACCCTGCAAGATCACCGCCCACATGGCCGCTTGATTGTATGTCCAGCGTCACGGTGGCACCGACAAAGTCACGGCTGCGTTCGGGCATCAGCGATTGCTGAAGCTTCCGCGCCTCTTTCAGATCACGGTTCAGCGAATCATACATTCCCCGGATTTTTTCCAGGGTCGATGTCACCAGGCGGTTCTTTTCCCGAAGCTGCCGCTGCATGGACAGGATACGTTCGCCCGCAGCGATCCTTGCTCGCAGCTCGCCCGCACTGACAGGCTTGGTCAGAAAGTCGTCGGCACCGCCGTCAAGGCCCTGCGCGATTTCGTTCTTTTCGCTCTTGGAAGTCAGCAGGATGAAATAGGCGTAGTTGCGCGGAAGGGCGCGGAAGGCACGGCAAAGCTCAAGCCCGCTCATCCCCGGCATCATCCAGTCGCTGATCACCACATCAAAGTCCGCTTCGGCAAGCAGGGACAACGCTTCGGGTCCTGACGATGCCTCCACCACCTCATACCCTGTGGGCTGAAGCGAGGCAGACAGAATCCGGCGCTGCATCCGGCTGTCATCAACAATCAGAACGCGCCTGCGCGGCTCGTCGGCAGAGAGCGCATCGGTTGGCTGGGGAAAAAGGCTGGTGTTCAAGGCAGCATGCTTCCGGGGCAGATCGGGATCGGTTCGGCACATTTCGCATCCGAACCCTTAAGCAGTTGTGAAAACGAAAATTGACGCCATCGGTTCGCGGCTGCGGGTAACCGGGTGTTAAAGCTGTGTGACTAGACTGATCGGCGGTGAGGTGTGGATTCTGTGGTGAAGGGAACGCGATGATTGACTGGCAAAGGGCGACCGAACTCCAGCAGGAGATCGGGGATGACGGATTTCTTGAAGTGGTGGAGCTTTTTCTGGATGAGGTGGAGGCCGTTCTGATGCGGCTGCGCACCGCACCCGATCCGGCCCGATATGAGGATGACATGCATTTCCTCAAGGGCAGTGCATTGAATCTTGGCTTTTCGGGGCTGGGCGCGATGTGCCGGACCGGCGAACGCCATGCGGCGGAGGGTCGGACGGCGGAGGTGGACATTCCTGCTGTGCTCGAATGCTATTCCGTATCGAAACAGGCCTTTATGGCCGGGGCCGGGCAGCTGGGCCTTACGGTCCGAGTCGCCTGACGCCACCGCCCGGTCAATGCTGGTTCAGATCAGGAACTCGGCCAGCGTCTCATCCCCGGTGATGTCGCGATAGGTGAATCCGCTTGCGTCCAGCTTTTCCTGAAGCTGGACGAAGTTTTCCGGACGGTCTGTTTCAATCCCGATCAGGACAGAGCCGAAATTGCGCGCCGATTTCTTCAGATACTCGAACCGGGCGATGTCGTCATGCGGGCCGAGCATTTCCAGAAACTCCCGCAATGCACCGGGGCGCTGCGGCATGCGCAGGATATAGTATTTTTCAACCCGGCGAAGCGCTGGGCCCGTTCCTTGACCTCTGGCAGGCGCTCAAAATCAAAGTTGCCGCCCGAAGCAATGCATACGACTGTCTTGCCAGAAATCGCATCGCCCATGTCCTGCAACACATCGATGGAAAGTGCGCCGGCGGGTTCCAGAACAATGCCTTCGACATTCAGCATCGACAGCATCGTGACGCAGATGCGGTCTTCGGGCACCAGATGCACCTTCGCCGGATCGATCCAGTCCAGCCGCGCATAAGGTTTTTCGCCCAGCCGCGCCACGGCGGCGCCATCGACGAAGCTGTTCAGTTTCGTCAGGGTCACTGGTGCGGCGGCGCGCAGCGCGGCAGTCAGGCTGGCGCCGCCCAGTGGTTCCGCAAAGGCAAAATCGACCATCGGGGCGACCTGCCGGAAATATCCGGTAACTCCAGCCGCCAGCCCACCCCCGCCCACCGGCAAAACCACAAGATCAGGTGGCGCGCCAAGCTGCTCCAACAGCTCTACCGCAACCGTTGCCTGACCCTCGATCACATCCGCATCGTCGAACGGGGAAAGGAAATGCGCCCGTTTCACCATGCAGTAGGCTTGTGAGGCGGCGAGGGTCTGATCAAAATAGTCGCCCTTCAGCACGATCTCTACCGCGTCGCCGCCGAAAGTTTTCGTCTTGTCTATTTTCTGCTGTGGCGTTGTCACCGGCATGAAGATCGTGCCGCGCACGCCGAAATGCCGGCAGGCGTAGGCAACGCCTTGTGCATGATTGCCGGCGCTCGCACATACGAAGTGACGCTGCGCAGGATCGAAGGTTCGCACCTTGCGCATAGCGTTGAATGCCCCGCGCAGTTTGTAACTGCGTACCGGCGACAGGTCTTCCCGCTTCAGCCAGATGTTCGCTCCATACCGCTGTGACAGATGGTCATTCCGCAAAAGCGGTGTTGGATCGAACAGGCTGCGCAGCGCTTCTGCAGCCTCCTTCGCACTGTCTGCGAATGTCATCATCTGCAAGCCCCGAACAATTCACAGCCTATCGGGCATTTTAGCGTATAGCTGTCAACAATGACCAGATGACGCGCCTGAATCGCCAACTTTGCGCCACAAAAACAGATGATTCGATTGCCGAACATCGTTTCGCCCAAGGATTGCCTCAGCCATGAAGAAACACTTTGCCCGCATTCTTGCCGTAACCGCCCTTGCAGCCTTGGCGACCGGTCCGGTTTTCCCCGGTTTTGAAACTATCGGCACAGGCGCGGCCTTTGCCAAGGGCGGCGGGGGTAACGGTGGTGGAAATGGGGGCGGCAATGGCGGCGACCGTGGCAATTCCTCCGCCGGGAAATCCTCGTCCGACAAGAAGTCTTCGGGCGGAAATGGTGGTCGCAAGGCAAGCGGTGGATCGGGCGGATCGACCAAGCGGGCCACAACGGCCGCATCCACCGTCCGCAAAAAGAAAACGGTGACGGCTGCGCCCGTCGACGGCGGCAAAAAGAAAACGGTCGCGGCACAAGAGATCGCACCCCCCAAGCGCCCCGCCGCAATAGAGGAAGAGGCTGCAACAAAGGGCAAGGGTGCGCTGGCATCCGAACTCAAGGGGATGAATGCGGTTCACGCGAATCCGAATGCACTGGCCAATGCCAGCCCGAACAGCCAGGTCGGGCGCATCGCCACCTATCAGACCGCAGCACTTGCCACACTGGTCGCCGCCGAAGCCGCCGAGACCGCGATTGCCGGTCGCGAAACGGCGCTTGAAACACTGACAGGCGCAACCGATGCACTAACGGCCTATGATGCGGGTTATACGGGACGCAGCCGGACAGACATCGAAACCGCCATCGCCGGGCTGGACACGACTGCAGAGGATTATACCGCGCAGCTTGATACCCTGAATGCCGAGCTGGATGCGCTGGCCGCGCATGAAGCGGGGCGCGAAACCTATGTGACCGCAGAAACCGAGGCACGAGCCGCCTATGACACGGCATTGCTGGCCGAAATCGACGCGGCCAAGGCTGCGGAGGAAGCCACCGCCAGTGAGGAAACCGCACTTCTGGCTGCGACAGGTGGCCGTGTGCTTTCGGACGAGGCTCTGGCCTATGTCCGGGCGGAGCTGGGGCTGACAGGAACCGGCGACGGGGATAGCGCCGAAGTTCCCGTAGCCGTCGAATAGACGGCACAAGAAAGGTCATGACCCAGGGGCGGTTTTCCGGCAGGTCTGCCGGGGCCGCCCTTGCCGCATTCTGAAAAACCCGATACTCCCCCGCCGATCACATCATGCAGGGGGCCGCCATGTCCGCACCGAAGAAAGTCGTCCTTGCCTATTCGGGCGGCCTCGATACCTCGATCATCCTGAAATGGCTCCAGACCGAATATGGCTGCGAGGTCGTCACCTTCACCGCCGATCTTGGTCAGGGGGAGGAGCTTGAGCCAGCGCGGCAGAAGGCGATCCTGTTGGGGATCAAACCGGAAAACATTCATATCGTCGACGTGCGCGAGGAATTCGTGCGCGATTTCGTCTTTCCGATGTTCCGCGCCAACGCGCTTTACGAGGGTCTGTATCTGCTGGGCACATCCATCGCGCGCCCGCTGATTTCGCAGCACCTTGTCCGCATCGCCCATGAAACCGGGGCCGATGCCGTGGCGCATGGCGCAACCGGCAAGGGCAACGATCAGGTGCGGTTCGAGCTGTCCGCCTATGCGCTGGACCCGACGATCAGGGTCATCGCGCCGTGGCGGGAATGGGATCTGACCAGCCGCACGAAACTGCTGGAATTTGCCGAGACAAACCAGATTCCGATCGCCAAGGACAAGCGTGGCGAAGCCCCGTTCAGCGTCGATGCCAACCTTCTGCACACGTCCTCCGAAGGCAAGGTTCTGGAAAATCCGGCCGAGGAAGCGCCGGAATTTGTCTATCAGCGCGTCGTGCCCGTCGAGAAAGCCCCGGATACGCCGGAGTATGTCGAAATCGGGTTCGAGCGCGGCGATGCCGTTTCGATCAATGGCGAGAAGCTTTCACCCGCCACGATCCTGACCCGGCTGAACGAACTTGGTGGCAAGCATGGCGTAGGCTTGCTCGACCTTGTCGAAAACCGCTTTGTCGGGATGAAATCGCGCGGTCTTTACGAAACCCCCGGCGGCACAATCCTGCTGGAAGCGCATCGGGGGATCGAGCAGATCACACTCGATTCCGGCGCGGGCCACCTGAAAGACAGCATCATGCCGCGCTATGCGGAACTGATCTATAACGGGTTCTGGTTCAGCCCGGAACGCGAGATGTTGCAGGCCCTGATCGACAAGAGTCAGGAACATGTCACCGGCTCCGTCAGGGTGAAGCTTTACAAGGGGTCCGCCCGGACAGTTGCCCGCTGGTCGGATCATTCGCTGTACAGCGAAAAACACGTGACGTTCGAGGAAGACGCAGGCGCCTATGACCAGAAGGACGCTGCGGGCTTCATCCGCCTGAACGCGCTGCGACTGAAGCTGATCGCCACTCGGAACGCGCGGGTGAAGGGTCGCTGAAGACCTGCTCACCCTTCCGTGATGTCACGGCAGGGTGAGTTGCCCTATGCCCCTTGGGAACCCATGCTGCGTAAAGGGGTGAACATCATGATCCGCGTTTTTCTGGCTTTTGCATTTGCTTTGCTTGCTACCGCCGCCAATGCCGAAAAGGCCGTCGTCGCCGGGGGCTGTTTCTGGTGTGTCGAGTCGGACTTCGAATCTGTCCCCGGCGTCAGCAAGGTTGTTTCGGGCTATGCGGGTGGCAGCAGCAGTGACCCCACTTACAAGAATCACGAAGGCCATTACGAGGTGGTCGAGATCACCTTTGATCCGGCGCGTATCAGCTATGAAGAGCTTCTGCATCTTTATTTCCGCTCTATCGATCCGACCGATGCAGGCGGGCAGTTCTGTGACCGGGGCAACAGCTATCGGACCGCGATCTTTTACCGAAACGATGCCCAGAAAGCCGCTGCCGAGGCCGCAAAGGCCGAAGCGGGCAAGGCTTTGGACACGCGCATCGCTACAAAGATCGTAGCAGCCGGTCAATTCTGGCGGGCAGAGGATTATCATCAGGATTATTACAAGGGCACGAACATCGTGCTGACCCGAGCTGGCCCGAAGAAGCAGTCAAATGCCTACAAATTCTATCGCAGTGCCTGCGGCCGGGATGCGCGCGTAAAGCAGCTTTGGGGTGATCAGGCGCCGTTTGCTGGTCATTGACCGGTTTCAGTCTGACCGATCTGCAAGAAATGCCTGAACCTCGGTCTTGGTCGGGATGCCATCCGCAGCCCCCGCGCGGGTGACCTTGATTCCCGAAGCGGCGGCGACAGACTGGTTCGCGCCCTTGCCGTCCAGACCGAAGCCAAGCGCGGTGCTGGTCAGCGTTTCACGCGGCTCCGGCATATGCGGCACAGCATAGATATGATCGACATTGATCGAACCAAGGTTCCAAATCATTGTGTCATCCTATTCGACACGCCGCCAACACCGCCATGTTCAAGATGTCGTTCACCGTCGATCCGGTCGAACAGATCTGGATCGGCTTCTTGACCCCGGTCAGGATCGGCCCGATCACCGTCGCCCCCGCCATTTCCTGCATCAGCTTTACCGAAATGCTGGCCGAATGTCGGGCCGGGACCACCAGCACATTTGCCGGGCCGGTTAGACGGCAGAACGGATATTGTGCCATCGCTTCCGGATTCAGCGCCACGTCGACCGTCATTTCACCGTCGTACTCGAAATCGACGCCCCGTCCGTCCAGAACGCGTGGGGCCTGATGCATCTTGGTCGCGCGTTCGCTGACCGGGTACCCGAAGGTGGAAAACGACAGGAACGCCACGCGTGGTTCCATCCCCAAACCGCGGGCGACCGACGCTGCGCGGGTCGCGATGTCGGCCAGGTCTTCCTCGTCCGGCCATTCATGGACCAGCGTATCGGCGATCAGCACGATCCGCCCCCTGTGCAGTACGGCTGTCACCCCGACTGCCCCGTCGGAAGGCTTGGCGTCAAAGACATGGTTTATCAGGCTTAGAACATGCGCCGATTTCCGCGTGGCGCCCGTAACCAGCCCGTCGCCATGACCATGGGCCAGCATCAGAGCCGAAAACACATGTCGGTCGCGCGCGGCAAGGCGGTGAATGTCGTGATGGTCAAAGCCCTGTCGTTGCAGCCGGTCGTATAAAAACGCCTTGTAGGTGTCGAGATGCGGGGTATTGGCCGCATTCACCACACTCAGGTCCGCCACGGCATCGCCCAACCCGGCTGCCTCCAGCTTTTCCTTTACGTCGGACTCACGGCCCACCACCATCGCCTGACCCAACCCGGAACGTTGCCACGCTACGGCAGCACGCAACACACGCGGTTCGTCCCCCTCAGCAAAGATCATCCGTGCCTGCGCCTGTTTTGCGCGGGCATGGATGCCCTGCAGGATGCTGGCTGTCGGGTCCATCCGTGCCCGCAAGGATTGCTCATATGCCTTAAGGTCGATGATCGGGCGCCGCGCCACACCCGTATCCATACCTGCCCGCGCCACGGCCGGCGGGATCACATAGATCAGACGTGGGTCAAAGGGCGTGGGGATGATATAATCCCGCCCGAAGGCCAGCTTGCGGCCATAGGCCATGGCGACCTCATCCGGCACGTCCTCGCGCGCCAGTTTCGCCAGCGCTTTGGCGCAGGCGATTTTCATATCGTCATTGATGGCGCGGGCGTGAATGTCGAGCGCTCCCCGGAACAGGTAGGGAAAGCCCAGAACGTTATTGACCTGATTGGGGTAGTCGCTGCGGCCGGTTGCCACGATGGCATCTGACCGCACGGCATGGGCCTCTTCCGGGGTGATTTCCGGATCGGGGTTGGCCATGGCGAAAATCACCGGGTTCGGCGCCATGCTGGCGACCATCGCGGGCGTCACAGCCCCCTTCGCGGATACGCCAAGGAACACATCCGCACCTACCATCGCCTGTTCCAGCGTCCGCGCATCCGTTTTGGCGGCATGGGCCGATTTCCACTGGTTCATGCCCTCTGTCCGGCCCTGCCAGATCACGCCCTTGGTGTCGCACATGACGCAGTTGTCATGTCGCGCACCCATCGCCTTGAGCAATTCCAGACAGGCGATCCCCGCGGCCCCGGCGCCATTCAGCACGATCTTCACATCGGCCATCTTCTTTCCGGAAATCTCCAGCGCATTCAGCAGGCCCGCTGCGCAGATAACTGCCGTTCCATGCTGGTCGTCGTGAAAGACGGGGATGTCCATCTCCTCTTTCAGACGCTGTTCGATGATGAAGCATTCGGGGGCCTTGATATCCTCAAGGTTGATGCCGCCGAAACTTGGCCCCATCAACTTGATCGCAGCGATCAGCGCATCCGGGTCTTCGCTGTCCAGTTCGATATCGATGGCATTCACATCGGCAAACCGCTTGAACAGCACCGCCTTGCCTTCCATCACCGGCTTTGATGCCAGCGCGCCAAGGTTGCCCAGGCCCAGGATGGCGGTGCCGTTGGAAATGACCGCAACCAGATTACCCTTGTTGGTGTAATCATAGCCCAAGGATGGATCACGGGCGATCTCCTCGACCGGAACCGCGACGCCGGGACTATAGGCCAGCGACAGGTCGCGCTGCGTCGACATGGGCTTGGTCGCCAGCACTTCCCATTTTCCGGGGCGCGGCGACAGGTGATAGGCCAGCGCCTCATCCGGCGTGACGCGATTCTTGACAGACATTCGGGGCCAACTCCGTTTGCAAGCCCTATGCTCATAGCGGGGGAAGTGGGCGCTTGCCAATGGATTTGCGGCTTCTGTAGGGTGCCGGGGCCGCAAGGGGGCCTGCATGAACGACGAAAGCCATTCGGTCACGCCGATGATGGCGCAATATCTGGATATCAAGGCCGCCAACCCCGGCGCGCTCTTGTTCTATCGCATGGGCGACTTCTACGAGATGTTCTTTGACGATGCCGTCGCCGCAGCCGCGGCGCTGGACATTGCGTTGACGAAACGCGGCAAGCATCTTGGGCAGGACATCGCCATGTGCGGCGTGCCGGTTCACGCGGCCGAAGGATATCTGCTGACGCTGATCCGCAAGGGCTTTCGTGTCGCCATCGCCGAACAGATGGAAGACCCGGCAGAGGCAAAGAAACGCGGGTCGAAATCCGTGGTGCGGCGCGATGTGGTGCGGCTGGTCACCCCCGGCACCCTCACCGAAGATGCGCTTCTGGAAGCGCGCCGCCACAACTACCTTGCCGCCTGGGCAGAGGTGCGGGATGAAACCGCGCTGGCCTGGGCTGATATTTCCACCGGTGAATTGCGGGTGATGCCCTGCCCCGTCTCGCTGCTGCCGCCCGAACTGGCCCGTCTTTCGCCAAAAGAGGTGCTGATCCCCGACACGAAAGAGGCCGATCTGGCTGCAACGGTGTCTGAATCCGGTGCCGCACTGACGCCCCTGTCGCGCAGCAGCTTCGACAGCACCAATGCCGAAAAGCGCTTGTGCGACCTGTTCGGCGTCGCGTCTCTGGATGCTTTTGGCAGCTTCAGCAGGGCAGAGGTTTCGGCGCTCGGCGGCATCGTCGAATACCTGTATCTGACCCAGCGCGGTCGTCTGCCGTTGATGCGCCCCCCGGTGCGCGAGGCAGCGCGTCAGGCCATGCAGATTGATGCTTCCACCAGGCGCAATCTCGAACTGACCGCCAGTCTGTCAGGCGGGCGCGATGGATCGTTGCTTTCTGCCATTGACCGGACAGTCACTGCGGCCGGGGCGCGGCTGCTGGAACGCAGGATATCCGCCCCCTCCTGCGACCTTGCCGAAATCGCATTGCGGCTTGATGCCGTACGGGCGCTGACCGATGACCCGCTGCTGCGCGAAACCTTGCGTGGGGCACTGGCGCAGGTGCCCGACATCGATCGCGCGCTTGGTCGCCTGGCGCTCGATCGTGGTGGGCCGCGGGACATGGCGGCGATCCGGGCGGGGTTGCGACAGGCGGAGTCTCTGTCGAAAATCCTCTCTGTCGCCGAAACGCCGCGCCTGCGGGATGCCGCGGTCGCCCTGACCGGGCACGACACGCTGGTGGCAACGCTGTCTGCCGCTCTTGTCGATGAACCACCGCTGCTGTCGCGCGATGGCGGTTTCATCGCGCCGGGCCTTAACGCGGAGCTGGACGATGCCCGACGCCTGCGTGACGAAGGGCGTTCGGTCATCGCCGGAATGCAAGCGGATTATGCCGCACAGGCCGGGATCGCCAGTCTGAAGATTAAGCACAACAACGTCCTGGGTTACTTCATCGAGGTGACGGATACCCATGCGGCAAAGATGCTGTCACCGCCACTGTCAGAAACCTTCATCCATCGCCAGACAACCGCCAACCAGCTTCGCTTTACGACGGTCGACCTCAGCGGTCTGGAAACACGCATCCTGAACGCGGGCAATCATGCGCTGGAAATTGAAAAGCGGCTCTATGAAAGCCTGAAAGCCGAGATTCTGGACGTATCTGGACCAATCGGCAGCGCTGCCCGCGCGTTGGCAGAGATCGACCTTTCTGCCGCTCTGGCAGAGCTTGCGGTGGCCGAGGACTGGTCGGAACCGCTGGTCGACGACAGTCGTGCCTTTATAGTCGAGGACGGGCGCCATCCGGTTGTCGAGCGCGCGCTTCGGCGTCAGGGCGATACGCCCTTCGTCGCCAACGATTGCGCACTCACCGTCGGCGGCACCCCGGCGATCTGGCTGCTGACCGGGCCGAACATGGCGGGGAAATCCACCTTTCTGCGACAGAATGCGCTGATCGCCCTGCTGGCACAGGCCGGATCGTTCGTGCCCGCGACCCGTGCCCATATCGGGTTGGTCAGCCAGCTTTTCAGCCGCGTCGGGGCTGCCGACGATCTGGCGCGCGGGCGGTCCACATTCATGGTGGAAATGGTGGAAACCGCCGCCATCCTCAATCAGGCCGACGACCGCGCGCTTGTTATTCTGGACGAAATCGGTCGGGGCACCGCGACGTATGACGGGCTGTCCATCGCCTGGGCGACGCTGGAACACCTGCACGACATGAACCGCTGTCGGGCGCTGTTCGCCACCCATTACCACGAGATGACGGCGCTGGCGGGCAAGCTGGCGGGCGTCGAAAACGCCACCGTCACCGTGCGGGAATGGCAGGGGGAAGTGATTTTCCTGCACGAGGTGAAAAAGGGCGCGGCGGATCGCAGCTATGGCGTGCAGGTGGCACGGCTGGCGGGCTTGCCGCCATCGGTAATTGACCGCGCGAAAGTGGTGCTGGAGGCTCTGGAAAAAGGTGAGCGAGAAGGCGGGACACGACAGAAGGCGCTGATCGATGATCTGCCGCTGTTCGCTGCCATGCCGCGCCCCGCCGCATCCCCGGCGGCAAAAACCAGCCCGTCAGCACTGGAACGGAGGCTTGCCGACATCCACCCGGATGAGATGACGCCGTTGCAGGCGCTGGCAGCCCTGTATGATCTGAAGCAAGGGTTGGGGGAGTGATACGAAATTGTCTGTAAGGATTCGTATCATAAACCTTGAAGCCAATGAGCCGCGTCAATTGCACTACTTTGCAAATTTTGCAGAGGAAGTCTGGCGCAAATATTGTGACGATCGCCGGGTCGAAGTTGACCTGAATGCGGTGGACAATGGGAGTTCGGTGCTGATCGTGACAACGCGCGGCAGCCTGAAAGGCAGGATCATTGCCGAAATCGCAAAGTTGATTGAGCGGTCAGGACTGAAAGACACAATCCTGGTGGAATCCGCCTGATCAATATGTTGCGCGCACCGCTTGGCGATTGACCCGACCGCACTTTCCGTCTGGGAAAAATATCCTGCGGGGGCGCGGGGGTGCAAAACCCCCGCCCTGGATGCCCGGATTCAGCTTTTCGGCATGGAGGACACGCCGACCTGCGCGGCGCGAAGAAGGCGGTCGTGCAGCATGAAGCCTTCCGCCATCACCTGAATGATGTCGCCTGCCTTGGTGCCAGTAAGGGGTGCCTCGAACATCGCCTGATGTTCCTGCGGATCAAAGGCATCGCCAACGGCAGGGGCAATCACCCGCATTCCGTGCTTGGCGAAAATGTTGGTCAGCTCGCGCAGGGTCAGATCGACGCCCTCCAGCAGCGCTGCATTTGCTTCCCGCTGTTCGTCCGTCACCGCATCAAGGGCACGTTTGAGGCTGTCGTAGACAGGCAGCAGATCGCGGGCAAGTTTCGATCCGCCATATTGTTCCGCCTCGCGCCGGTCGCGTTCAGACCGCTTGCGGCTGTTTTCGGCATCGGCCAAGGCCCGCATGAAGCGATCGCGCATATCGTCGCGTTCCGCTGTAATCCGCTCAATCGCTTCGGCAAAGTCATCGGCAAATTCCGCTGATTCTTCGGCAAGCGCCTGCTCTTCCAGCAACTCGTCTTTCTTCATCTCGCTCATTCTTTACCCCTTGCCCCGGTCGGACAGCATTTTCCCGACCAGCTGCGCCGTATAGTCGACAATCGGCACGATGCGCCCGTAGTTCAGCCGCGTCGGCCCGATCACACCCACAGCACCGATGATCTTTCGGTCAGCGTTCATATAGGGAGAGACCACCAGAGAGGAACCCGAAAGTGAAAAAAGCTTGTTTTCGGAGCCGATAAAAACGCGGACGCCCTCTCCGCCCTCGGCCAGGTCCAGAAAACGGGCAATGTCGCGCTTGCGTTCAAGGTCATCGAACAGGCTGCGGATGCGACCCAGATCATCGGCTTCCGTCGAATCAGCCAGAAGGTTTGACTGGCCGCGCACGATCAACCGGCCATCCGGCCCATCTTCTGCATCCCAAAGCGCCACCCCGCTTTCGACCAACGCACGGGCCAGCACATCGATTTCCCGACGATGCAGGACGATCTGCTGCACCATGACGGCGCGCAACTCTGACAATGTGCGTCCTTCGGCCACAGCGTTCAGGAAATTCGCCGCTTCGCGCATGGATGACGGCGTTTGCCCCGGGGGCGGCGTAAACACGCGGTTTTCGACCTGCCCATCGGCAAAGACCAGCACGACAAGCGCCCGGTCGGCACCAAGGCTGACAAATTCGATATGCCGGATCGGTGCTTCACGCTTTGGCGTCAGCACCAGACTTGCGCCATGCGTGATGCCCGAAAGGGCAAGCCCGACCCGATCCAGCATCGCTGTCACATCGCCGTCACCGTTTTCCAGCGTCGCCTCGATCTGTTCGCGATCATTGTCGAGCGGTGCCGCCATTTCCAGCAGGCCGTCCACGAACAGCCGCAGGCCAAGCTGCGTGGGAATCCGCCCTGCCGACACATGCGGACTGCCCAGAAGGCCCAGAAACTCCAGATCCTGCATCACATTGCGGATCGTCGCCGCCGAAACACTTTCGGAAAAGCCGCGCGTCAGCGTGCGCGATCCTACCGGCTCTCCGGACAGAAGGTAGCCTTCGACGACACGGCGAAAAACTTCGCGCGAGCGATCGCTCATTTCGGTCAGCATGGTCGGGCTGTCTCTGTTCATCGATCCCATCCAGCGGCATCGAAAACTATTTCCGGATGAAGTCCACGTCAATCATCGGGTCATCGGCAATCGGGGTTGCAACCAGCCAGCACCCACCTGTAATTGGCGCAAGTTTTTGAAAGGACAAGCCATGCGACCCTCTGGCAGGAATCTGGGCGACATGCGCCCCGTGATCATCGAAACCGGCGTGACGAAGCATGCCGAAGGTTCGGTTCTTATCAAGGTTGGCGATACGCATGTGCTGTGCACCGCGACGGTCGAAGACAAGGCCCCGCCATTCCTGAAAAACACCGGGCTTGGCTGGGTGACTGCTGAATACGGGATGTTGCCCCGCGCGACCAACAGCCGCAACCGGCGCGAGGCGGCGGCGGGCAAGCAATCGGGACGCACGCAGGAAATCCAGCGGCTGATCGGGCGTGCCCTGCGTGCGGGTGTTGACCGTGCCGCTCTGGGCGAACGGCAGATCGTGATCGACTGCGACGTGCTTCAGGCTGATGGTGGCACCCGCTGTGCCGCCATCACCGGCGGCTTTGTCGCGCTGAGACTGGCCGTGAACCGGCTGCTGAAATCTGGTGTCATCGTATCGGATCCGATCATCGACCATGTGGCAGCGGTATCCTGCGGCATCTATGCCGGCCAGCAGGTGCTTGATCTGGACTATGCCGAGGACAGCGAGGCCGGAACCGACGGCAACTTCGTGATGACAGGTGCGGGCCGTCTGGTGGAACTGCAGATGTCGGCCGAAGGGGCAACCTTCGCCCGCGAGGATGTTGCGGCATTGCTTGATCTGGCAACGATGGGCACCAGGCATCTTGTCGAAACCCAGAAGGCAGCGCTGGGATGAGGAGCTTTTCCGGCAAAGCCCTGCTGATCGCCACACACAATCGCGGCAAACTGGAAGAGATGTCTGCGCTGCTGGCGCCCTATGGCATCACCGTCACCTCCGCCGCCGATCACGGACTTGCCGAACCGGAAGAAACCGAAACGACCTTTGTCGGTAATGCGCGGATCAAGGCGCATCATGCGGCAAAGGCCACGGGCCTGCCCGCGCTGGCTGATGACAGCGGGATAGAGGTCGACGCTCTGGGCGGTGCGCCGGGCGTTTACACCGCCGACTGGGCGGAGACGCCGCAGGGCCGCGATTTCGTGCAGGCGATGACCCGCACATGGAGCGCGCTTGAGGCAGCCGAGGCGGCCTACCCCCGCACGGCAAGATTCCGGTCGACACTGGTGCTGGCCTGGCCGGATGGCCATGACGAGGTGTTCGAGGGCAAGGTCGAAGGTCAGTGCATCTGGCCGATGCGTGGCAAAGGTGGGCACGGGTATGACCCGATGTTCCAGCCCGATGGCCATAACAAGACCTTTGCGGAAATGGACCCGGCCCTGAAAAACCGCATCAGCCATCGCGCAGATGCCTTTGCGAAACTCATCACGATCTTTGGAGAAGGCGCATGAAAAAACTGGTCTCTGGCGGCTCCCCCTATGAGCCGAAGCTTGGTTATTCCCGCGCGGTGGTTCAGGGAAACTGGTGTTTCGTCGCAGGAACCACGGGGATGGACCCGGTTACCCGCGCCTTCCCCGAAAGCGTTCTGGATCAGGCCCGCAACGCCCTGAGCACGATCCGCAAGGTGCTGGAGGGTGAGGGGTTCGGCCTGAACGACGTGGTCCGCGCCAATTACATCATAACAGATGCTTCCTATATGGAGGAAATCATCCCGGCACTGTCGGAAACCTTTGGCGAGATTCGCCCGGCAGCGACGATGATCATCGCCGGGCTGGTCAATCCGGCGATGAAGGTCGAAATTGAAGTCACGGCACTGAAGGGCTGATGGAAGACTGGCAGCATGGCGGCTTTGGGCTTTATCTGCACTGGCCGTTTTGCCAGTCGAAATGCCCCTATTGTGATTTCAACAGCCATGTTGCGAGCAACATCGACCAGGATCGCTGGCGGGGCGCGTTTTTGACCGAACTCGACCGGGCCGGTGCCGAAACGACGGGCCGGGTTCTTGGCACCGTCTACTTCGGCGGTGGCACACCCAGCCTGATGGATCCCGATCTTGTGCACGCAATCCTTGACCGGGTCCGTGCCATCTGGCCCATGGCCAACGATCCCGAAATAACGCTTGAGGCAAATCCCGGCAGTATCGAGGCGGGCCGGTTCCGGGGTTATCGGCAGGCGGGGGTAAACCGGGTGTCGATGGGTGCGCAGGCGCTGAATGATACCGATCTGCGTGCGTTGGGTCGTCTGCATAGCGCGGCAGAGGCACGCGCCGCCTTCGACATCGCCCGCAACACATTTGATCGCGTCAGCTTCGATCTGATCTATGCCCGCCAGCGGCAAACATTGGCCGACTGGAAACGAGAGCTGACCGAAGCGCTGGCGATGGCCGTCGATCATCTGTCGCTGTATCAACTGACCATCGAGGAAGGCACGGCCTTTGCCGCCCGTCATGCCGCCGGAGGGATGCGCGATCTGCCCGACGATGATCTTGCCGCTGAAATGTACGAACTGACACAGGATCTATGTGGTGCCGCAGGGAAGCCCGCCTATGAGGTTTCCAACCATGCCGCGGCGGGAGCAGAATCGCGCCACAACATGATGTATTGGCGGGGTGGAGACTACATAGGCATAGGGCCTGGCGCGCATGGGCGATTGACCCGGAACGGAATTCGCCATGCAACGGAAGCGCCAAGGATGCCCGATGCCTGGCTGAACCGGGTGGAACGGCAGGGCAATGGAGAGCTGCTTCGGGAACGACTGACACCGCAGCAGCATGCCGAAGAATATCTGATGATGTCTTTGCGATTGGCAGAAGGCACCGATACCGCGCGGTTTGCCGGGATCGGCGGGCGACCGCTGAATCCGGATCGCCTTGCGGAACTTGGTGATCTGGGGCTGGTTGTCATCGAGGACGGTCGCCTCGTGGCCACGGCGGGCGGGCGGATGGTGCTGAACGCGGTAATCCGTGAACTTCTTGCGGGGTAAAAGATGCGGATGATCTGGGCGGCCCTTGGGCTGATCGCGCTGGCGGCCGGTATGGTAGGGCTGTTTCTGCCCGTCATTCCCACCGTTCCATTCCTGATCCTTGCGGCCTTCTGCTTCGCCCGCGGATCGGAACGCCTGCATCGCTGGTTGCTGGCGCATCCGGTCTTTGGCCCACCAATCCAGGACTGGCAGGAAAGTGGTGCCGTTTCACGCCGGATCAAATGGATTGCCAGCCTGTCCATGGCCGCCGGGTTTGCCGCGGCCATGCTTTTGTCGCTGCCGGTTCCAGTTCTTGCCGCCCAGGGTGCAGTGATGCTGGCCGTCGCAGTCTTTATATGGACCCGTCCTGAGGCATAGCCGACAACATCCGGCACAGCATGTCGAGATCATCAAGGCTGCGGTAGGTGACCGTCAGGCTGCCGCCGTCCTGGCCGGGGCGATGGTCGATCTGAACTTTCATGCGCAGCGTGGCGGAAAGGTCAGATTCCAGTGCACGGGTATCGGCATCCTTGCCGTCATCCCTTGCCAGTCGCGCCTTTGCCTGCGCCTTGGGGGCCTGTGTCAGCCGCTCTGTCTCGCGGACGGACAGGCCCTTTGCCACGATCTGACGCGCAATTTCTGCTGCATGATCGCTTGCGACCAGCGCCCTTGCATGACCGGCCGAAATTGCGCCTGATCGCACCAGCCCCAGAACTTGATCCGGAAGATTAAGCATTCTCAACAGATTAGCGATATGGCTGCGGCTTTTTCCCAGTGCTTCCGCCAGCTTTTCCTGTGTATGACCGAAGCGATCCATCAATTGGCGATAGGCCAGCGCTTCCTCCACGGCGTTCAGGTCCGCGCGCTGGATATTTTCGATGATTGCAACTTCCAGCACCTCGGTATCGCTGAAATCCCTCACCAGCACCGGCAGTTCATGCAGCTGCGCAATCTGCGCCGCACGCCAGCGGCGTTCCCCGGCGACGATTTCGAAGCGGTCTTCATCATGGGCGCGAACAATCAGCGGCTGGATCACGCCCTTTTCCCGGATTGACGCGGCAAGCTCCTCCAGCGCCTCTGGCACAAAGTCGCGGCGGGGCTGATCCGGGTTCGGCACCAGCCGCTCGATCGGAACCATAACCTCGGCCCTGCCCGCCTTCCCCGTCGGCACCTGGGCGTTGTCGCGCGGGCGATCAACCTGCACTTCGGCCATCAACGCGGAAAGGCCGCGCCCCAAACCGCGCTTTTCAGTTCTTCTATCGTTCATTCATCCCCCTGTGGCCGTCAGGCGGCCTTGCCCTTTCGGGAAAGCAATTCTGTGGCAAGCGCGCGATAGGCGATGCTGCCCTTTGACATCGGTTCATAGCTGAGCACCGGCAAAGCAAAGGACGGTGCTTCGGAAACGCGGACATTTCGCGGGATGACCGTCTTGAACACCAGCTCGCCAAGATTTTCGCGCGCATCCTTTTCGACAAGCTGTGCGAGGTTGTTTCGACGATCATACATCGTCAGCACCACACCTTCGATCCGCAGGTCCGCATTGGCGGTCTGCCGCACCTCGCGAATTGTAAGAAGCAATTGGGACAACCCTTCGAGAGCGAAGAATTCGGATTGCAGGGGGACAAGAACGGAATGCGCAGCCACCAGTGCATTCACGGTCAGCAGGCTGAGCGAGGGCGGGCAGTCGATCAGGATATAGTCCAGCTTGTAGCGATCAATGGCGATCTGTCGCAGGGCATCGTGCAGAAGGTGAATACGTTTTTCGTTTGCCACCAGTTCAATGTCGGCCGAGGAAAGATCGGTGGTCGACGGGCAAACCCAGATGCCTTCGATCGAAGTACTTAGAATAACCTCCTGAATCGGGGCATCATCAATCAGAAGATCATAGGTTGTCAGCGCCCGGTCACCCTGTTCGATCCCAAGCCCGGTCGAAGCATTTCCCTGTGGGTCAAGATCGACAATAAGAACGTTCAGACCGTCCTCGGCCAGCGCAGCCGCAAGATTGATCGTCGTTGTGGTCTTGCCAACGCCGCCCTTCTGGTTGGCAACGGCGATGATCTGCGGGCCGGGGGGGCGGGTCGGGTCATGCACGCGAAAGTCCTCCAACGGTCAGGATCACGGCACTGGGGTCGGTGGTGCTGGGGGTTTTCTGAACGCTGAAGCGCCAGTTTGCAAGGGCATCATCGATTTCCTTCTGATGATTTGATCCTTTCAGAAAGATGGCTGTACCATCCGGCGCCATATGCCGCTGCGCGTACGACAAAAGATCGTTGAGCGGCGCCAGTGCGCGGGCCGAAACCACATCGGCGCCAACAGGGGCAAGCGCTTCGATACGCTCAGGAACAATCCCGACGCTCACACCTGTCTGTCTTGCGACCGCCGCAAGGAATGCGGCCTTGCGCTGATCGGATTCCACAAGTGTCACGCGCAGTTCCGGCAGCGCCTCGGCGGCCAGAATTGCGAAAACCATACCGGGAAATCCGCCGCCCGAACCCAGATCGACAAGCGCGCGCGCCTTTGCCGGAATCATGGGGAAGGCCTGCGCCGAATCCAGAACGTGACGGGACCACGCGCTGTCGATCGTGCTGCGCGCTACCAGGTTGATCTTGGGGTTCCAGGTTCGCAGCAGGTCCGCATACAGCTCCAGGCGGCTCAGTGTTTCACGTGAAACATTTCGCAGGACATCTTCTGTCATGCCAGCCGTCGATCCGACCCGCGTGCCGACTGCCGAAGCCGGGCGAGGATCAGCGTCAGCGCCGCAGGCGTCATGCCCTCCACCCTTCCGGCCTGGGCCAGTGTGGCGGGGCGAACGCGCAGCAGCTTGGCCTTCAGTTCATTTGAAAGCCCGGAAAGCGCGGAAAAGTCAAAGTCGTCTGGGATCGCGTGATTTTCGTCGCGCTCCATCGCGGCAATGTCACGGTCCTGCCTTTCGATGTAGGTTGCATAAAGCGCATCCTTGCTCAGTTGTTCGCGTATCTCGCCGCTTATGGATGTCAGGCCCGGATCGACCCGAAGCAAATCGTCAAAACTCACGTCCGGATATGCCAGCAGATCATATCCTGATCGGCGGACACCGTCCTGATTGACGGCGATGCCGCTTGCGCGCGCCTCTTTCGGCGTAAGGCTGATTTCCTTCAGCCGAGTGCGCCCCGCTTCCAGCGCCTCCACCTTTTCTGTAAAGGTGGACGCGCGCCGCGCGCCGACACAGCCGATCTCGATCCCGATGGGTGTCAGCCGCTGGTCGGCATTGTCCGCACGCAAAGACAGCCGGAATTCGGCGCGCGATGTGAACATACGATAAGGCTCCGTCACGCCGCGGGTCACCAGATCGTCAATCATCACGCCTATATAGCTTTCGCTTCGACGGAATATCACCTCCCCCGTCGCAAGCGCAGACATGGCCGCGTTCAGGCCCGCGACAAGGCCTTGAGCGGCGGCCTCTTCATATCCGGTGGTGCCGTTGATCTGGCCCGCCAGATAAAGCCCAGGCAAATCCCGCATCTCCAGCGTTGCCCTCAAGGCGCGCGGATCAACATAATCATACTCTATCGCATAGCCCGGCTGCAGGATGCGCACATCCTCCAGCCCCCGGATGGACCGAACATAACTTTCCTGCACATCGGCCGGAAGTGATGTTGAAATTCCGTTGGGATAGATCGTCGCGTCGTCCAGCCCCTCCGGCTCCAGAAATACCTGATGGCTATCCTTGTCGGCAAACCGGACCACCTTGTCTTCTATCGACGGGCAATATCGCGGCCCGATTCCTTCGATATGCCCCCCGTACATGGCGGATCGGCCAAGATTTCGGCGGATGATGTCATGCGTTCCGGCATTTGTGTGGGTAATCCCGCAGGCGACCTGCCGCACAAAGGGCTGGCGGTGCAGAAAGGAAAATACGGTCGGTTCATCGTCGCCCGGTTGCTCCTCCAGAACCGACCAGTTGATCGTGTTGCGATCCAGCCGCGGCGGCGTGCCGGTCTTCAGGCGTCCCATGGGCAGGCCCAGCGCTGCCATACGCCTCGCCAGCGGCAGCGCTGGCTTGTCGCCCATCCTGCCGCCGGGGCGCCGCTGATCGCCGATATGAATGATGCCGTTCAGGAAGGTGCCAGAGGTCAACACGACAGACCGCCCAGCGATCGCCGCCCCGTCTCCAAGCACAACCCCGCGAACGGCACCGGCATCCAGCAAGAAATCGGTCACCTCAGCCTCAACCACTGTCAGGTTTGGTTGCTGCGCGCATTCCCTTTGCATCGCTTCCCGGTACAGCTTCCGGTCCGCCTGCGCCCGCGGCCCCTGAACTGCCGGTCCTTTCCGGCGGTTCAAGAGGCGAAACTGTATCCCGGCATAGTCCGCGACCCGGCCCATAACGCCGTCAAGGGCATCCACTTCTCTGACCAGATGCCCTTTGCCAAGGCCGCCGATGGCCGGATTACAGGACATCACACCGATGCCGTCGCGTCGAAGCGTGACCAGCGCAGTCCTTGCGCCCATGCGCGCCGACGCATGCGCTGCCTCTGCGCCTGCATGCCCGCCGCCAACAACGATGACGTCAAATTGTTTCACGTGAAACATCCTTACTTGCCGATGCAGAAGCTGGCGAATATTTCCCCAAGCAGATGGTCCACATCGATCCGCCCAATCAGGGAATCCAGTGCACGTATCGCGGCCCGAAGATGCTCGGCCGCAAGTTCCGCGCGGCCCGCGCCTGCTTTTACCTCAATCTCGGCCGATTCCAAAACCCCCAATGCGCGGCCTATGGCTTCACGATGCCGCGCCCGGATGGTCAGTCCGGCGCCGGTCGCACGATCCGCCAGGACTGTCCTTATGTGGTCGATCAACGCCGCAATTCCGTGCCCCGTCTTACCCGAAACGCCGTCGCCACCCAGATCGGCCTTCCCTGCAATCACGATATCACCCGCTTCCGGTGCAATTTCATCAGGCAGTGCTCCATCATCGCTCAGGAAAACCCGCAGATCGGCGCCTTTCGCCCTGGCAATCGCGCGGGCAACACCCATTCCCTCAACGATATCCTGCGTTTCCCGCAATCCGGCTGTGTCCAGCAGTGTGACCGCAAGCCCGCCAAGATCCATCCGAACCTCGATCACATCACGCGTCGTTCCCGCATGTTCCGATGTAATCGCCGCTTCTCGTCCCGCTATGGCATTCAGCAAGGTAGACTTGCCCGCATTGGGCAGGCCAACAATCGCAACCTCGAATCCATCGCGTACCCGTTCTGCGACATACGATCCGGCCACCTCGGCGGCCAATTCGGATCGCAGCCTGGTGATCAGCGTCATCACCTCTGGCGTCACATCGACCGGCACATCCTCATCAGCAAAATCGATCGTGGCTTCAATCAGCGCCGCTGCACGGATCAGAAGCGCGCGCCAGTCCTCCACCCGTGCACCTATGGCCCCCGAAAGAACGCGCATCGCCTGTTTCCGCTGCGCCTCGGTTTCCGCGTCGATCAGATCGGCCAGCCCCTCGACCTGCGCCAGATCAAGACATCCGTTTTCCAATGCCCTTCGCGTGAACTCCCCGGCTTCTGCCAGCCGCAATCCGGGATGTGCCGCAAGCGCCGAAAGCACCGCGCCCACCGTCGCAATCGATCCATGCAGATGAAGTTCGGCGACATCTTCACCGGTAAAGCTGGCACCGGCCGCGAAGCAGATCACCAACGCCTGATCAAGCACTTCCCCCGCCGAGTGCAGCAGCCGCACGGCCGCAACACGCATCGGCGGGATGCTTCCCGCCAGCGACCGGACTGCATCATGCGCCGACGGGCCGGAAATCCGCACCACCGCAACCCCGGCCCTTCCCCGGGCCGAAGCAAGCGCATAGATGGTTTCCATATCCTAGTCCGTTGTTTCTAAACAGCTTAGCTGTTCATGGACTCGAAAAATTCGCCGTTGGTTTTCGTCTGCTTCAGCTTGCCCAACAGGAATTCGATCGCATCAGTCGTGCCCATCGGATTCAGGATTCGGCGCAGGACATAGGTCTTTTGCAGGTCTTTCGGATCAACCAACAGGTCTTCTTTCCGCGTCCCGGATTTCAGAATGTCGATGGCCGGGAACACCCGCTTGTCGGAAACCTTGCGATCCAGAACGATTTCGCTGTTGCCAGTGCCCTTGAATTCTTCAAAGATCACCTCGTCCATGCGGCTGCCGGTATCGATCAGGGCTGTTGCGATGATGGTCAGCGAACCGCCTTCCTCGATATTGCGGGCGGCACCGAAGAAACGCTTCGGGCGCTGCAGCGCGTTTGCATCCACCCCACCTGTCAACACCTTGCCGGAGGACGGAACGACGGTGTTATAGGCACGACCCAGGCGCGTGATCGAATCCAGCAGGATCACCACATCGCGCTTGTGTTCCACCAGCCGCTTGGCCTTCTCGATCACCATTTCCGCAACGGCCACATGCCGCGTTGCCGGTTCGTCAAAGGTGGATGAAACCACCTCGCCTTTCACTGACCGCTGCATATCAGTCACCTCTTCCGGCCGCTCGTCGATCAGCAGCACGATCAGATAGCATTCCGGATGGTTGACCGCGATGGAATTGGCGATGTTCTGCAACAGAACGGTCTTGCCCGTGCGCGGTGGCGCCACGATCAGGCACCGCTGTCCCTTGCCGATGGGCGACACCAGATCGATGACGCGCGAGGACCGATCCTTCATCGTCGGATCCTCGACCTCCATTTTCAGCCGTTCATCAGGGAACAGCGGCGTGAGGTTTTCAAAGGCCACCTTGTGACGGGCCTTTTCCGGATCTTCGTAGTTGATCCGTGTCGCCCGTGTCAGCGCGAAATAGCGCTCATTCTCTCCCGGTGCCTTGATGACGCCTTCGACAGTATCACCTGTGCGCAGGGAATACTGACGGATCATGTCGGGCGAGACATAGATATCATCCGGCCCCGAAAGATAGTTCGCCCCCGTCGATCGCAGGAAACCAAAACCGTCCTGCAATACCTCAAGCACGCCGTCGCCGCCGATTTCATAGCCTTCCTCGGCATGTTCCTTGAGGATCGAGAACATCATCTCGCCCTTGCGCATGGTCGAGGCGTTCTCGATCTCCCATTCCTCTGCCATGGCCAGCAGGTCGGCGGGCGTCTTGGCTTTCAGATCGGCAAGGTTCAGGCGTTCTTTGGACATATCGTTCATGAAATCTCGCGATGGGCCAACAAGCCCAGGGTTCATTATAAGGGGGAAACAGCCAATCCGGACGGATCGCTTGCGCGCCAGATACAGAACTTGGCTGCCTAAGTCAACGAACCATCAGAATTTGATGATCACCGCAGACACGATCAGCACCATCAGGATTGTCGGGACTTCATTCATCAAACGATAGGTGCGACCGCTGCGCCTGTTGCGTCCGGCCTCAAAATCCCGCTGGCAGGCCGCAAGCCAGAAATGGAAACCGGTCATTGCCAGCACCGATGCAGCCTTGACCCATGGCCAGACGGTCGACCAGTTAACAATCCCCGGCGTCATGACCAGCGCCAAACCGAAAAGCCAGCTTGATATCATCGCCGGTTGCATGATGATCTTCAGCAGTCGACGCTCCATCGTCTGGAACAGTGCATCGTTCCCCGGGGTGCCCTGCTCTGCATGATAGACGAACAGCCGTGGCAGATAGAACAGCCCCGCCATCCAAGCGATAACGGAAACCACATGCAGGGTTTTTGCATAGGGATAAAGGCTTGCCAGCAGATCATCGATCATACCGAACCTCCGGCACAGGAACGAGACCTTCTTATTAAACATAAAAGAAAGAAAGAAGAGATGATGCAGATGTTGGGGGTGTGGATAACGGGGATTATCCGGTTGTCGACGGTGTTCTCCACAATCCGGCACCCTGTTGAAAATTCTGAGGAAAACCTGACGAAAGTACATCATTCCTGAAATTTTCAATTAAAAACAATGTGATAAAGAGAATGAAAATTCTCCAACCTGTGGAAAACTCTTGCTGGCTTCGAAACGAAACGAGTCATTCCACATAGCCCGACGCTGACGCATCCACCGTGGATGAAAGCTGTGCGACATTGACAAAGGTCGGGTGTTTTCCCAGACAGTTGGCATTGGCAAGTTCATCCGCAAGCCATCCAGCGGTTGGTCCCGCCGGGTATACATGAACGATCCACAGCCCCTTTCCGAAGGTTTGGCGATGACACCACAACTGACGCTGGCTTCTGCCTCTGCCGCCAGGGCAGCCATGCTGAACGCTGCCGGACTTCGTGTTGTGCAGGTTCCGGCGCGTGTGGACGAAGAAGCGATCCGCGCGTCGCTGTTGGCCGAACAGGCAAAGCCCCATGACATCGCCGATGCCTTAGCTGAGTATAAGGCGCTGAAGGTTGTGGCAAAATCCGATGGGCTTGTGCTGGGTGCCGATCAGGTTCTGTCATGTCAGGACAGGTTGGTATCAAAAGCGTCAGACAGGGACGACCTGGCTGCACAGTTGCGATTTCTTCGTGGTCGCCAGCATAGCCTGCATTCCGCTGCTGTGCTTTATGATAGCGGCAAGCCCATCTGGCGTCACGTTGCCGAGGCAAAGCTAACAATGCGCAATTTTTCCGACGGCTTTCTTGACGGGTATCTGTCCCGCAACTGGCCGGATGTGTCGGGCTGCGTGGGCGGCTACAAGATCGAAGGTGAAGGAGTGCGCCTTTTTTCGCGCATTGACGGCGATCACTTTACCATTCTTGGCCTGCCGCTACTGCCGCTCTTGGGCTATCTCGCGATCCGTGGAATAATCGACGCATGACACAGGAACGCATTCCCCTTGCCGGTCTCATCGGCTCTCCGGTGGCGCATTCGCGATCCCCGCGCCTGCATGGCCACTGGCTTTCGCTTCATGGCATAGCCGGTCACTACATTCCGATGGATATAGCCCATGCCGACCTTCGAGAGGCGCTTCATATGTTGCCTCGCCTTGGCTTCGTAGGTGTAAACGTCACCATTCCGCACAAGGAAACCGTCCTGGGTCTGGCCGATCTTGTTACGGATCGCGCGGCGCTGATCGGCGCGGCGAATACCCTGATCTTTCGCAAGGACGGCAAGATTCACGCCGACAACACCGATGGTTATGGCTTTACCGCCAACCTACGGCAGGAAGCGCCCGACTGGCAGGCGAATGCCGGTCCGGCAGCGGTGTTCGGTGCGGGTGGCGCCGCCCGGGCCGTTCTTGCGTCGCTTCTGGAACTGGGTGTTCCAGAGGTGCGGATTTCAAACCGAACGCGACCACGCGCCGAAGCGTTGAAAGCCGAATTCGGCCAACGGGTAACCGTGGTCGACTGGGTTCAAGCAGGCAATATGCTGGAAGATGCGCTGACCGTGGTGAACACGACGTCGCTTGGCATGGTCGGCAAGCCGGAATTCCGCGTTCCGCTGGATGCATTGTCATCGCGCGCCGTTGTGACCGATCTGGTTTACACGCCGCTTCGGACGCATTTTCTGGAACAGGCTGCGGAAGCCGGATGTGTAACGGTCGATGGTCTTGGCATGTTGCTGCATCAGGCAGCACCTGCATTTGAGCGCTGGTTCGGCGCGCGGCCCGTTGTCGACGAAGCCACTCGCCGTGCCGTGCTGGGCGCATGACCCGCCGCCCCTACCGTCTTGGCCTGACCGGATCCATCGGTATGGGCAAATCGACTACGGCTGCCCTGTTCGCGAATGAGGGAATCCCGGTTTGGGATGCTGACGCCGCCGTGCATCGACTTTATGCAGCAGGCGGCGCGGGGGCGCAGGCGCTTTCCGCCGACTTTCCCGAGGCAATCGTTAATGGCGCCGTTGATCGCGCCAGCCTTAAGGATCTGATCGCGCGCGATCCATCTGCGCTGCAAAGGATTGAACGTCTGATCCATCCCCTTGTTGCGGCAGACCGGGCGCAGTTTCTGGAAGCCGCCCGCAGCCCGCTTGTTGTTCTGGACGTGCCCCTGCTTTACGAAACGGGTGCAGAAAGCGGAATGGATGGCGTTCTCGTTGTGACTGCACCGCCCGACATACAGCGCCAACGGGTTCTGTCCCGCACAGGCATGACAGAGACACAGTTTGAATCCCTGCTGTCACGGCAGATGCCCGATGCAGAGAAACGCGCGCGCGCGGATTTCATCATCGAAACCACAAGTCTGGAAGTAACCCGCGGCGCCGTGCGGGCCCTGATCAAGGAACTGGGAAAATCCGATGCGTGAAATCGTTCTGGATACCGAAACGACCGGATTCGAGCCATCCGAAGGGCACAGGATCGTGGAAATCGGCTGTGTCGAATTGTACAATCATATGCCGACAGGCCGCTTTTATCACCAGTATATCAATCCCGAACGCCCCATGCCGGCAGAGGCCTTTGCCGTGCACGGCCTGGGCGATGACTTCCTGCGAGACAAGCCCGTATTTGCCCAGGTCGGGCAGGCGTTCATGGCTTTTTTGGCCGACGCGCAGATGGTGATCCACAACGCGGCCTTCGACATGAAGTTCCTGAATTTCGAACTGTCGCGGATGGGTCTGCCGGAACTGCCGATGTCGCGTGCGATCGACACGGTTGGCATGGCAAGACGGAAGTTTCCCGGCGCACCGGCATCGCTTGATGCGCTTTGTCGCCGCTTCAATGTTGACAACTCCGCGCGCGACAAACACGGCGCTCTGCTGGACAGCGAGCTGCTGGCAGAGGTCTATCTGGAGCTGATCGGTGGTCGGCAACCCGACTTTGGACTGTCGGTCGTGACCACCCGCGCTGACGGTGCGGAAACCGAGGCAAACTGGCGGCCACGCCCGCGGCCCACACCACTGCCGCCGCGCATCAGCGAGGCTGAAGCTGCCGCCCATGCAGCTTTTGTGGACAGCTTGGGCGACAGCGCAATCTGGAAGACCCGGACCAGGTCTTGATCACCCGACACCGGGTTAAGCTATGTGTCGATCGAGAATCTTGAGGGAACCCAGTACAACGAAACCATCTGGGGCGATGCCGCCAACAACGGTCTTTACGACAATAGTGGCAATGACACCATCCTCGGGGGGGATGGCAACGACACGCTTTACGGCGGGGCAGGGGCAGACGTGCTGAACGGCGGGGCCGGAACCGATCGGGCGACATATCTCGACGCAGCTTCCGGCCTGGTGGTCAACCTTGCGGCACTAGGCACAAATACGGGAATCGCGGCAGGCGACACCTATCTGAGCGTCGAGGACCTTCAGGGTTCTGCCTATGCCGACACGCTCGCCGGTGACTTCGTCAACAACCGCCTGTGGGGGTATGACGGCAATGACACCCTGCGCGGCGCGGATGGAAATGACGTGCTCTCCGGCCAGAACAACAACGACTCCCTGCAAGGCGACAATGGTAACGACACGCTGTGGGGCGGGGCCGGGGCGGACGTCCTGAATGGCGGCGCTGGCACTGATATGGCGAGCTATTCCGATGCCACTGCGGGGGTGACGGTGCATTTCGCCAATATCGCCGCCAACACGGGCTTTGCTGCGGGTGACAGTTTCGCCGCTATCGAGAACCTGCAAGGCAGCCAGTATGCCGACAGCCTGATCGGGAATGCCAGCGCCAATTGGATATACGGTCTGGCTAGCAATGACAGTGTCTACGGCGCTGATGGAAACGACTACATCTTTGGTGAGGCCGGCAATGATGTGCTCTTCGGCGACGCCGGGGCCGACTTGATCGAAGGCGGCGCGGGCGACGACTGGGTTGTCGGCGGGACCGGCACAGACATATTCGTGTTCCGTGTGGCTTGCGGCGCCAATGGCATCAGTGATTTCAGCACGGCGGGCGAAACCATTCGTCTCTACGGGCTTGGCGTTTCAAGCTTTGCCCAGTTGCAGACAAAGATGACCCAGACCGCGGCGGGAACCTTGTTCTCGTTTGCTGACGGTTCGTCCGTCATTATTCACAATGTCGCCGTCGCAAGCCCTGCAGCGGACGATTTTCTGTTCGGGTAATGTAGTTGGACGCGATGTCGCAAAGTTGGCAGCCTGACGTGCTTGTGTCCTATCGTGCCGATCTCGGCCAGGTATTCGATACCCGCGACATCGCATCGCCGTCCGTGGATTCGGGCCGGAGCCGGGTTGAGTGGCCGGGTGGCTCCAGAGAGGCTGGCGATTGCTTCAGATCTGGAAAAACGGTTGCAGCAGGCGCGGCATGAGCGACTTAAACTTGATTGGCGTGTCAGTCGCTGCCAGGCAGATACAGGGGGCGCCGGGGTCTGCAACCGGCGTATGTTCAAGGAGCTCATCGGCGATTTCCAGATCGCCAACACCGAACCGTCCGGTTTCATCGCTGAAACTTCCCTGCAGGACCAACGTAAGCTCGATCCCGTTGTGACTGTGGTTCGGCACCGCCTGACCGGGCGGGATGTGGAGAAGTCGCACCGAGCCTTCGGGACCGGAGTTCAGGATGCACTGGCGAATTCCCATGCCCAGGGGGCGCCAACGCGGCGCCTTGCCTTTCAGCGCCTCGACCACTGGTCCGGGAAAAACGCCCAGGCGTTCGTAGGCCGACTCGGGAACCACGGCAGCATCGAGAAGCGCGAATACGCGCGCCTTCAAATCACTGGAGAGCGCCTCGGACCGGGCGGCATCCAGAACAAGGCCGCCGATCGCCTGATGCGCCTCGTAACCTGCCCGGCACTCTTGGCAGAGCGATACATGGGCGGCTACAACAAGCGCGTAGGGATACGCAAGGCTGCCTGCGGAATAGGCGGCGAGCATGTCGTCCGGGACGTGATGGATGATAGCAGTCATTTCAGCGCATGTCCTTAAGCTCATGGCGCAACCTCTCCAGGCCCAATCGGATCCGGGACTTGATCGTGCCGAGAGGAAGACCGGTCTGGCTGCTGATCTCCTGATGCGACAGCTCGCCCATATAGGCCTTCTCAATCATTTCACGTTGCTCTGCACTTAGCCGCGCCAGCGCTTTCCTCAACGCCTCTGCCTCTTGCTCGATGGCAAGCAACTCGTCGCCTGGCGGTTCCGGTCTCGCAGGCGACTCAAGAGGTTCCGGCATCGGCCGCCGTTCCTTGCGCATCAGGTCGATCTGCCGATTGCGCGCTATCTGATAGATCCAGGCCGAAACCGGCGCGCGGGACGGGTCGAACTGCGCCGCCTTGCGCCAGACTGTCAGCATCACCTCTTGCACGATCTCTTCGGCCGCTTCCGACTTGGTTCCGCCTAGCATCAGAAAACCCTTGAGCCTTGGCGCGAAAGCGTCGAACAGCTCGGAGAAAGCGGCGCGGTTCTGATGGTCGCGCACTGCCAGCATCCAGACAGTTTGCTGCGTATGGAGCGGAAGTGGTGGCGTCACCTGACGCGAATCCTTTCGACGTTCAAACGGTGGGCTTCGTTCCGCCGGGCAGGCTTTTGCATCTGATACCAACATAGCCCTGATACGGACGCCAGAAAAATCCGGATCATTATTTGATCCGATCTGTTGCCGGCGCCGTAATCGTCATTGTCAGCGCAGACGGAGTAGCCATGTCCCTCGATTCAAGCCGCATTTGCGCACAACGAGTCGCGATCGTTGGAGGGGGGATTTCCGGACTTGCTGCGGCCTATCTGCTTGCGCCGCATCACGCCGTCACCGTCTTTGAGGCAGAGCCACGTATCGGTGGCCATGCGCGCACCATTCTGGCGGGGCGCAGCGGGGAGCAGCCGGTCGATACCGGGTTCATCGTATTCAACTATGCAAACTATCCGCACCTGACGCGGATGTTCCAGAACCTCAACGTGCCCGTGGCGAAAAGCGATATGAGTTTCGGTGTTTCCGTCGACGGCGGGCGCATCGAGTATGCGCTGCGCAACCTGAATGCGCTCACCGCGCAGCGCCGCAACTTGCTCAGGCCCGGGTTTCTGCGGATGCTCCGCGATATTGTCCGCTTCAATGAAAGGGCCGAGGCACTGGCGCAGAACGACGGTGTGACAATCGGCGCGCTGCTTGAGGAATTGCGGCTGGGAGAGTGGTTCCGGCAGTATTACCTGCTTCCACTTTGCGGCGCGATCTGGTCGACGCCACCCGATCAAATCCGGGACTTTCCGGCCATTGCGATCCTGCAATTCTTCCGCAACCATGCACTGCTGGGGGCCACAGGTCAGCACCAGTGGTGGACGGTCGATGGCGGCAGTATCGAGTATGTCCGCCGCCTGGAACATCATTTGCGCGGCCGCGGTGTTGCTATCCGAACCGGCGTTCGCGTCGCTTCGGTCAGTCGCGACGGGCAAGGCTGTGTCGTACGCGGTGTCGGGCCGGACATAGCGTTCGACCACGTGATCTTCGCATGCCACGCGGACCAGGCCCTTCGCCTCATTGAACGACCGACCGCGCAGGAACGCGCCGCACTGTTCTCTATCCGGTTTCAGGACAACCGGGCCGTGCTGCACAGCGATACCGGGCAGATGCCGGTTCGCCGGGCAGTCTGGTCAAGCTGGGTCTACAAGACCGACTCCGCGCGCACCAACCCTGCGATCGGGGTCACCTACTGGATGAACCGGCTTCAGAACATTCCGGAGGACGACCCGCTCTTCATCTCGCTGAACCCGGCTACACCGGTGCCGGATCACCTTGTCTATGACGAGACGACATTCCGACACCCGGTATTCGACGCGGCCGCGCTACGCGCGCAGCAAGAGCTGAACGCGATTCAAGGGCACAGCAATACGTGGTTTGCCGGGGCCTACACGCGAAATGGCTTCCATGAGGACGGCTTTGCAAGCGCGGTTCGTATCTCCCGGCTGATGAACCTCCAGCCGGCATGACACATCGAGCTGAACAGGTTGCGGCGGTTACAACTCACGCGCGGCGGGGCGCCATCCGGCACAGCTTTCGCTATACCGTGGACTATGTTCTGATCGACCCCGAGGCGGCTGAATTCGGGCCGTTCCTTTTCTCACGCAATCGTCTCAACCTTTTTTCCGTGCACGACCGCGATCATGGTGGCCCGCTGAAGCAGGGGCGCGGCGCGGTTTGGGCGCGCGCGGCCTTTGTGGAGCGAGGGCTGGATTGCCGTGACATCAGGCTTCTGCTTCTGACGCAGCCCCGGTTCTTGGGCTTCGTTTTCAACCCGGTCAGCTTCTGGCTGGCAGAAAAGGACGGGACAACCGTTGCGGTAATTGCAGAGGTCTCGACGCCGTATGGCGACAGGCATTCGTATCTTTGTCATCTGCCGGGTTTTGCGCCGATTTACTCACAGCAGCGCGTCCAGACAGCGAAGTCGCTTCATGTCTCGCCCTTTCAGGATGTCGGGGGAGAGTATGACTTCGGCTTTGACATCACCCCGGCGCGCATCGCGATCCAGATCCTGCACAGGAACGGCAGCGAGGGCGTCGTGGCGACACTTGTCGGGCCGCGCACGCCGATGACCAGTGCCGGCCTGTTGCGCGCCGCGTTGTGCCGCCCGCTGGGCGCGGTCCGCACGATCCTCCTGATCTACTGGCAGGCCCTCCGCCTCCGCCTCAAGGGTGCCCGTTACCGCGACCGTCCCAAGCCGCCGAAAACAGAGGTAACATGATGCTTTTCCTTACGGCCCGTATAAAACGCGACTTCCTCGAAACTTGCGCCCGCATCGAGACCGGCACCCTGCGCCTGCGCACGCCAGAGGGCGAGGTCCACGTTTTTGGTCGCGGCCAACCTTGGGCTGAGATGCGGATTAGGGACTGGTCGACAGTGACCAGTGTCGCCTCGCGCGGGGACGTCGGACTGGGTGAGACCTATGTCGCGGGGCTTTGGGATACGCCATCGATCGAAAGTCTGGCCGAGGTTGCGTTGATGAACTACGACAACTTCGCAGGCTATGCCCATGCTGGCTTTTGGAACGGGCTGAAATTCCGCTTTGTCGACCGGCTAATGCGCGTCAACTCACTGCGTGGTGCGGCGCGCAATATCCGCGCCCACTATGATGTCGGCAATGAGTTCTACCAGCTCTGGCTTGACGAGGGGATGACCTATTCCTCCGCGATTTACGCCCGCGGCGACGACGACCTTCTGCGGGCGCAGAACCGCAAGTACGATCGCATCCTTGACCGGGTGAGTGATGCCGAGCGGCTGCTTGAGGTCGGCTGCGGCTGGGGTGGCTTTGCCGAACGCGCCGCCGGGCGGGGTCAGCATGTCACGGGCCTGACCATCTCGCCAAGCCAGAAGGGCTATGCCGACGCACGCCTGGACGGTCGGGCCGAGATCCGGCTACAGGACTATCGCGCGGCCCGGGGGACCTTTGACAGCATCGTCTCGATCGAGATGATCGAAGCGGTCGGCAGGCGTTATTGGCCTACATATTTCACGACGTTGAAGGCGCGGCTGGCCGAGGGCGGACGCGCCGTGATCCAGGCGATCACGGTTGCCGACAGCTATTTCGATACTTACTGCAAGAGTTCGGACTACATCCGGCAATACACGTTTCCGGGGGGAATGCTCCTTTGCGACGCGGCCATCACCGCCGAAGCCTCTCGCGCTGGCCTTGCCGTGACAGACCGATTTGCTTTCGGCCCCGATTACTGCCGGACTTGCCGGGCCTGGGCAGCGCGGCTTGACGCCGTGTCTGAAAAGGTCCGCCGACTTGGCCATGACGAAAGGTTCCTGAGAAGCTGGCAATACTATCTTGGTGTCTGCACGGCGTCGTTCGCAGTCGGTCATACAGATGTGGTGCAAGTGGAACTTTCCCATGCCTGAACCAGAGCGCATCTGGATCATCGGCGCCAGCGACGGCATCGGTGCCGCGCTGGCCCGGCACTGGGCCGGAACGGGCGCGCGATTGATCCTTTCGGCCCGCTCCAAAGACGCGCTTCTTGCGCTGGCCGACGCGCTGGGTCCGGGGCATCAGGTGCATCCCCTCGATGTCGCGGACCGCGCCTCAGTGGACAAAACCGCCGCGACGATAGCAGCAGGCGGCCCCATCGACCGCGTCGTGCACATGGCGGCGCTATACGATCCCGGCAGTATTGCCGCGCTCGATCCCGGCACCGTGGCGCGGATTGTCACTGTGAACCTTATCGGAAGCTTTCATGTCGCGCAGGTCGCGCCGCCGCTTTTGCGCAAAGGAGGACAGCTTGCGCTGTGCGGCTCGGTTGCGGGCTATTTCGGACTGCCGCAGGGCCAGATCTATTCGGCGACAAAGGCGGGGGTAGTGAACCTTGCCCAGTCGCTCAGGGCGGAGCTTTCCGGCAGGATCGATGTGCGTCTCATCAGCCCCGGCTTCGTCGACACCCGCCTGACCCGGCTCAACGACTTTCGGATGCCGGCGATGGTGACGACCGATGCCGCGGCTAGGGCCATCGCCGCCGGCCTTAATCGGCGAGGCTTTGAAATCCACTTTCCGCGGCGATTCACCACGCTTGTAAAGCTGCTCTCGATCCTTCCCTACTGGGTCTCGCTGCCCTTGACGGCAAGGATGAGGCGATGAGCACCCCCGCATCGAACCGTGCCATAAGACCTGTCCGGCAAGGAGGCATCCCGTGAAACTTGTCATTCTCTACGGCGCCACCGCGATCATTTTTCTGGCTGCTGATGCCGTAGGGCTGAAATATCTGATCAAGCCGGTGTTCGACCGACATGTCGGGCATCTGCTTGCAAACCCCCTCCGTCTTGGTCCTGCAGCGATCTTTTATCTCGGCTATGTCGCCGGACTGCTCTACTTCGTGTCGGTCCCCGCGCTCCGCAACGGCGAACCACTGGCCGCACTGCTGGGCGGGGCACTGCTTGGCCTGCTCGCCTACGGCACCTATGAATTCACGAACTACGCCACCCTGCGTGACTGGTCGTGGCAACAAGTTGTTGCAGACACCGTTTGGGGGGCGGTTCTGACCGGGGCTGCGGCTTGGGCGGGCGTGATGATCGTGCGGACGCTGGACTAAGGTGATTTGCCCAGGTGCCGGATCATGCTCAACGGCCCTGAAGGAGTGATACGTTGATGGTGCGATCCCCAGAACCCGGCAGATCGGCCCGACACCAAAGACGCTACGCTGATGATCGATGAACGCGATCATTTGCGGAACGGGCGGTCGAGCTCCGCCGCCGCGAAATACGCGCTGGCCTTCCTGAGGATCGCATTCGCCTGCCGCAGTTCACGGACCTCGCGCTCCCGTTCGCTGACAGGCGTCACGTTCGGCCCGCTGGCACCAGACGCGCAGGCTGTCGGGCAGCAGCCAAGCTTTGGCGCAATCGCCTTGCAGGCGGCCGCGTCGCTGGCTTAAACGGCGCGGTTCTCACGGAAAAACCGGACACCGCGTTCGCGAAGCCCGGCCGGACAGGCGGAGGTGACTCCCTGCATTGTCATAGGGCTCATTCTTTGAGTGTTTTGCTCTACGGAAAACCCGGCGCGGTTCAGGACAGGATTACCCGCGTTTCATCGATCGTTGCCTCGTCAATTGCCGAGGATCCCTGGCAAACGCAGGCCGTGGTCCTTGGCGCAGTCGATGGCCTCCTCGTAGCCTGCATCCGCGTGGCGCCAGACGCCGGACGCCGGATCGTTCCAGAGCACGCGTTCGAGCCGCCTTGCGGCGTCCGGCGTGCCATCGGCGACAATCACGACGCCCGCGTGCTGACTGAAGCCCATGCCGACACCGCCGCCGTGGTGGATAGAGACCCAGGTCGCGCCGCTCGCGGTGTTGACGAGCGCATTCAGGAGCGGCCAGTCCGAAACGGCGTCCGAGCCGTCCCTCATCGCCTCGGTCTCCCGGTTCGGACTGGCGACAGAGCCGCTGTCGAGATGGTCACGACCGATCACGAGGGGTGCCTTCAACTCGCCGCTGGCGACCATGTCGTTGAACATCAACCCCGCCCTGTGCCGGTCGCCCAGCCCGATCCAGCATATCCGCGCGGGCAGACCTTGGAATGCAATCCGCTCGCGTGCCATGTCGAGCCAGCGGTGAAGGTGGTCGTTCCCGGGGAAGAGGCGCTTCATTGCCTCGTCGGTTTTATAGATGTCCTCCGGATCGCCCGACAGCGCACACCAGCGGAAGGGCCCGATGCCCTTGCAGAACAGCGGACGGATATAGGCCGGGACAAAGCCGGGGAAGGTGAAGGCGTTTTCGAGGCCTTCCTCCCTGGCGACCTGGCGGATGTTGTTGCCATAGTCGAGCGTCGGCACGCCGGCGTTCCAGAAGTCGACCATCGCCGCGACATGAATCTTCATCGATGCGCGCGCGGCGGTCTCGACAGCCTGCGGGTCGCTTTCCTGCCTTGCGCGCCAGTCGGCGACCGCCCAGCCAAGCGGCAGGTAACCGTGCAGCGGGTCGTGTGCCGAGGTCTGGTCGGTCACGATGTCGGGGCGCGGGCCGCCCGCCTTCATCCGCCGGACGAGTTCGGGGAAAACCTCGGCAGCGTTGCCGAGAAGGCCGACCGATTTCGCCTCGCCCGCCTTTGTCCAGGTGTCGATGAGGGCAAGCGCCTCGTCCAGTGTACGCGCCTTTCCGTCGAGGTAGCGGGTGCGCAAGCGGAAATCGATCCGGGTCTCGTCGCATTCCACGGCGAGGCAGCAGGCACCTGCCATCACGGCCGCAAGGGGCTGCGCGCCGCCCATGCCACCGAGGCCGCCTGTCAGAATCCAGCGACCGTTCAGATCGCCGCCATAGTGTTGCCGCCCGGCCTCGGCGAAAGTCTCGTAGGTGCCTTGCACGATTCCCTGCGTGCCGATGTAGATCCAGGATCCGGCGGTCATCTGACCGTACATCATCAGGCCCTTGCGATCGAGATCGTTGAAATGGGCCCATGTCGCCCAGTGCGGGACGATGTTGGAATTCGCGATCAGTACACGTGGCGCGTCCGCGTGTGTCCGGACGATCGCGACGGGCTTGCCCGACTGCACGACCAGCGTCTCATCCGCCTCGAGATCCTTCAGCGCCGCGACGATACGGTCAAAGTCCTCCCATGTCCGCGCGGCGCGGCCGATCCCGCCGTAGACCACCAGTTCGTGGGGGTTTTCCGCCACGTCCGGGTGCAGGTTGTTCATCAGCATCCGCATCGGCGCCTCGGTGAGCCAGCTCTTCGCGCTGATCTTGGTTCCGGTCGGCGGATAGACGTCACGTAGGTTGCGGCGGGAATTGGTCATGACTGTCCTCGAAGTGAAGGGGCGGCTGCGGCAAGCGTGGCGAGTATGACGCGAAGGTGCACGCGCAGACGGTCGGCCTTTGCGGCTGCGTAATCGAATGGCGGAGCTTCGGTGGCAAGATACGTGGACTGCGCGAGCTCCATCTGCAGCGCGTGGATGCCGTCCGTTGGCTTTCCGTAATGGCGCGTCGTCCACCCGCCTTTGAAGCGGCCATTGACGATGCTCGTGTAACCTGCGGCATTTGCGCAGATCCGGGCGACTGCGGCTTCGAGTTCGGGTGCGCAGCTCTGTCCGCAGTTTGTGCCGATGTTGAAGTCGGGCAGCGTGCTTTTGAACAGGAACGGCATGCGCGACCGGATCGAGTGGCAGTCGTAGAGGATCGCGACGCCGTGGCGGGCGTGGACGCGGTCGATCTCTGCCGACAACGCGGCGTGATAAGGCTCGTGATAGTCGCGGCGTCGGGCAACGATGTCCTCTGCGGTGGGCTCCGACAACCACAGTGGTCGGCCATCGAAATCGGTAGTCGGTACCAGGGCGGTCGTATTCTGCCCGGGATAGAGACTTTCGCCGTCGGGAGGGCGGTTCGCGTCGATTACGTAGCGGTGGAAGGTAGCGCGCACGGTCGTCATGCCGGGTACCAGCCCGTCGTAGAGCCGGTGAATATGCCAGTCGGTGTCCGGCAGCGCCTGGCCGAGGGGCATGAGCCGGTCGAATATATCATCTGGCACAAGGGTGCCGGTATGGGGCAGCCCAAGCACGATCGGACCGTCGCCCTGGATCACCTCGACCGGGTTCATGCCGTGTCCTCGTCGAGAAGTCTGCGGATGTTGCAGACGCCGGACACACGTCCGTTACGCACAAGTTCCGCAGCGATTGCGAGGTCACCCGCCATGTAGCGGTCGTCCCCGAGCGGCGGCACCGCCTCTCGCACGGCGGCCGCAAGCCGCTGAAGGCACGGGCTCGTGGCCAGGGGCAAGCGGAACTCGACGCCCTGTGCGGCGCAGAGCATTTCGACCCCGAGGATGACGTTCAGGTTCAGGTTCATGCGTTCAAGACGACGCGCCCCGTGCGCTGCCATCGAAACGTGGTCTTCCTGATTTGCCGAGGTCGGCGTCGAATCCGTAGAGCACGGCGTCGCGAGGTGTTTGTTTTCGCTCATCAATGCCGCCGTCGTGACTTCGGCGATCATGAGCCCGGAGTTCAGACCTGGCCTGGGTGTGAGGAAGGGCGGCAGATCGAAGCTGAGCGTTGGATCCACCATCAGCGCGACGCGGCGCTGCGCGATCGCGCCGACCTCGGCGATGGCGAGCGCGATCTGGTCGGCGGCGAAGGCGACCGGCTCGGCATGGAAGTTCCCGCCGGATACGATCTGGTTTTCTTTAACCAGAACCAGCGGATTGTCCGAAACGGCATTCGCCTCGATTTCAAGCGTGCGGCCCGCGAAACGCAGAAGATCAAGCGCCGCGCCGGTCACCTGGGGCTGGCAGCGGATGCAATAGGGGTCCTGCACGCGGTGATCGCCCTCGCGGTGGCTCTCCCGGATCTCCGAGCCTTCCATGACGCTCCGCATCGCGCGGGCTACGTCGATCTGCCCGGGATGGCCACGCAGCGCGTGCAGTGCCGGATCGAGCGGTGCCGTCGACCCCATGATGGCGTCGGTCGAAAGACATGACACCGCCACGGCCGTTTCGAGGTTGCGCATGGCACCCCACCAACCGGCCAGCGCGCAGGCAGTCGAGAACTGCGTGCCATTGATCAGGCCGAGCCCCTCCTTGGGACCAAGCACCACAGGTGCGAGTCCGGCGCGGGCCAGCGCGTCGCGGCTTGCCAGGCGTTCCGATTCGAAGACCGCTTCGCCTTCGCCTATCAGCGTGGCAGCCATGTGGGCGAGTGGCGCCAGGTCACCCGACGCTCCGACAGAGCCCTGCGACGGGATCACCGGGGTAACGCCGCACCTGAGGCAGTCCTCGATCAGCGTCACCGTCTCCCACCGGATTCCCGACGCGCCGCGCCCCAGCGAAAGAAGTTTCAATACCATCATCAGCCGCGTTGTCTGCGCGTCGAGCGGCTCGCCCACGCCGCAACAATGCGACAGGATGAGGTTGCGCTGCAGCCGCGCCGTGTCGCCGGGCGACACACGGACAGAGGCGAGCTTTCCGAAGCCGGTGTTGATTCCGTAGACCGCCCCGGACCCGGCTGCGGCCTTCGCCACCATTTCGGCCGCAGCGTCGATCGGGGCCTTTGCATCGGGGTCGAGCCGGACATCTTCGCACCCGCGCCAGATCGCTTCCAGAGTGTCGAGCGTTGTCGTGCCCGGGGTCAGGAAAACGGTCATGCGCGACCTCCGAAGATCCGCTTCCAGAGCGGGTTGAATCCGATCCGGTAAGAAAGCTCTGCCGGGGTTTCTGCGTTCCAGATCGCGAGGTCACCCCGCAACCCGGGGCGAAGCTCGCCGACATCGGACAGGCCCAGGGCACGCGCCGCGTGATGGGTCACGCCTGCAAAGCATTCCTGCGAGGTCATGCGGAACATTGTTGCCGCCATGTTCATTGCGAGAAGGAGCGACGTCATGGGCGACGACCCGGGGTTGCAATCGGTGGCCACCGCCATTGGGACGGCGTTTGCGCGGAACGCCGCAATGGGCGGGGCTTTCGTCTCGCGAAGGGTGTAGTAGGCCCCAGGCAGGATCACGGCGACGGTTCCCGCCTTTGCCATTTCGGCCACGTCGTCCTCGGTCGCATACTCCAGGTGATCTGCCGACAATGCGCCATAGCTTGCGGCAAGGCGAGCGCCGCCGAAGTTCGAAAGCTGTTCGGCATGCAGCCTGACCGGCAGCCCGAGGGACCGGGCGCAGTCAAAAACGCGGGCGATCTGGGCCCGGGTAAAGGCAATGCCTTCGCAGAACCCGTCCACGGCATCGGCAAGACCCTCTTCATTTGCAGCCCTGAGCGCGGGAAGGCAAACTTCGTCAATATAGTCGTCCGGCCGACCCGCATAATCGGGCGGCACCGCATGCGCGCCGAGGAAGCTTGTCTTGACCCTGATCAGGCGGGTCTCCGCGATGGCCCTCGCCGCACGCAGCATCGCGAGTTCGGTCTCGAGATTGAGGCCGTAGCCAGACTTCACCTCGATCGTGGTGACGCCCTCGGCGATCAGCGCGTCGATGCGGGGCAGGGCGGAGCGGAGGAGCGCGTCCTCGGACGCGGCGCGGGTCGCGGCAACGGTCGATACAATCCCGCCACCCGAGCGGGCGATCTCTTCATAGGTCGCGCCTCCGAGCCGCATCTCGAACTCGCGCGCCCGATGGCCACCATGAACGATGTGTGTGTGGCAGTCGATCAGTCCCGGCGTAACGAGCCGTCCACCGAGATCAAGCGCCTCGTCCCGGTATAGCGACTTGGGCAGGTCGCACTCCCGTCCGACCCAGGCAATCCGATCGCCGTCCAGAGCGACGGCACCGCGGTCGATCAGCCCATGTGGCCGGTCGGTTGCGACACCGGCGAGGATGGCGTTTCGGAGGAGCACGACTCACCTTGTCCAGATCGTCTGTGATCCGTATATGTCTATACATAATATGGCGTCAAGCGGGGACGGACATGACAACGATATGGGCGGCACAGGCGTTGACCGGGACGGGCTGGGCGAAGAACGTGCGCGTGACCATTGCTGCTTCGGGCCGGATCGCTTCGGTCGAGGCCAACGCGCAAAAGGTCGCCGATCACCTGGTCGACGTCCTGTTGCCTGCGCCGGCGAATGCCCACAGTCACGCCTTTCAGCGCGCGATGGCCGGCTTGACCGAACGTCGCGGGCCGAATCCACGCGACACGTTCTGGACCTGGCGAGACCTTATGTTCCGGTTCCTTGACCGTCTGACGCCGGACCATATCGAGACCATCGCCGCCTTCGTGCAGATGGAGATGCTGGAGGCGGGCTATGCAACGAACGTCGAGTTCCATTTCCTGCATCATCAGCCCGGCGGGCAGCCCTACGACAACCTGGCGGAGATGGCCGAGCGTATCGCCGCCGCCGCCAGCCGGACGGGAATCGGTCTGACGCTCTTGCCGGTGCACTATCAGTACGGAGGCTGCGACCGGCGGGCGCTCGGGCCAGGGCAGGTGCGCTTCGGCAACGATCCTGACCGGTTCGCGCGGCTGCACGAGCAGTCCGTCGCGGCGCTCCGATGTCTGCCCGCAGATGTGCGGATCGGTGTCGCGCCGCACTCCTTGCGTGCAGTGGCACCCCAGACGATTCAGGCCCTCGCTGCGCTGGCACCGGACGGTCCGTTTCACATGCACCTGGCGGAGCAGGTCGCCGAAGTGGAGGAAGTCCGCGCCGTCTTCGGCAGGCGTCCCGTCGAATATGCGCTCGACAAACTTGGCCCGGACCAGCGGTTCACGTTCATTCATTGCACACAGATGGAACCGCATGAGACCGAGGGTCTGGCGCGATCCGGTGCCGTCGCTGGTCTCTGCCCGATCACCGAGTCGAGCCTCGGCGACGGCATCTTCGATGGCGCGCGCTGGCTCGCGGCAGACGGAACGATCGCCATAGGCTCGGACTCCAACATCCGGATCGCGCTCTCCGAGGAGTTGCGCACCCTGGACTACTCGCAGCGCTTGCGCGATCAGTCGCGCGCCGCACTTGCCTCGTCCGCGCAGTCGACCGGGCGGCGGCTCTTCGAAGCCGTAGCACGCGGCGGCGCGACGGCGGCGGGCCGGGAAACAGGCATCATCGATGAAGGGCATTTTGCGGATCTGCTGGCTCTCGACGGCGGGCATGTCGATCTCGAAGGCCGGGCGGGGGACACCATTCTCGACAGCTACATCTTTGCCGGAGACGACCGAATGGTCCGGGATGTCTGGTCAGCCGGGCGTCACCGGGTGCAGGATGGCCGGCATGTAGAACGCGACGGCATCCTCTCGGCCTACCGGGCTGTGATGCGGGATATTGGAGGATCGATTTGACCGCGCGCCAAATACGCAGCTGGCTGGCCGTGCGGGACGAAGTCCGGCGACGCATTGCCCTTCGGCTCTGGCGGGCCGGAGACTTCATCCCGCA
>JBOFCO010000185.1:0-13176 GCA_051646105.1 Paracoccaceae bacterium | reverse complement strand
ATCCTGATGGACAGCCGCAGAAGGTCGGCGTGGCGGTGACGGATGTGTTCACGGGCGTTTATGCCGCAACCGCAGTCCTTGCCGCGCTGGTGCAGCGCGGGCGCACCGGGCGGGGCCAGCATATCGACATGGCGCTGCTGGATGTGGCGACCGCGATCATGGCCAATCAGGCGATGAACTATCTGGCGACCGGCACTGCCCCGCAGCGGCTGGGCAACGCCCACCCCAATCTTGTGCCCTATCAGGTCTTTGCCTGCTCTGACGGCTGGGTGATCGTCGCGGTCGGAAACGATGCTCAGTTTCGCAGGTTTTGCGATGTCGCGGGTCTGCCCTCGTTGGCCGATGTGGTCGCCTATGCCACCAATTCCGGGCGTGTGGAAAACCGTGATGCGGTAACAAAGGCGCTCTCGCCTGCCCTGGCGGCGATGACCAAGGCCGCCGTCCTGACGGCATGTGAAGCGGCAGGGGTGCCTGCCGGGCCGATCAACGATCTGGCAGAGGTTTTTTCCGATCCTCAAATTCGCGCCCGCGCGATGCAAATCGCCCCCGGCGGCATTCCCGGCGTGCGCAGCCCCTTCACCTTTTCCGGCGCCACGCTGTCACTTGACCGGCCATCGCCGCGCCTTGGCCAGCACGATGCCGAAATCAGCGCCGAGTTGACGAAACAGCGCGGCTGAGCGCTGTATCAAAGGCAGCCCAGTCTTCAACCTGCAACCGCACCGGCAGGGTCATCACCCGGCCCTGCCAGTCGCGTGGCAGGCGTGCGGCATCCTTTTCCGTGGTCACAAGCTGTGCGCCCAGCGCCTTGGCCTCTGCCGCCATGCGGGTCAGCAGCGCGGGGTGAAGCGGCTGGTGATCCGCAAGGGCGATGCGGCGCAGGATGTTCGCCCCTTCGGCCTCCAGCGTGGCGAAGAACTTTTCCGGGTGCCCGATCCCGGCAAAGGCCATGACCCGCAACCCGGCCCAATCCATGCCCATGGCCAGCGGGGCAAGCCGACCCTTCAGATGAGGGACGGTCACGGCATGGCCCCAACTTGCCATAAAGCTTGCCTGATCCTGCGCAACTCCGATGGAAAGAAGCAGATCGGCCCGCGCCAGCCCGGCCGCCACCGTTTCGCGCAGAGGACCGGCGGGCAGCACCCGGCCATTGCCAAAACCGCGCGCAGCATCGACCACGACTATGGAAATATCCTTGAGCAGCGCCGGATTCTGGAAACCGTCATCCAGAATGATAGCCTGTGCGCCTTTGGCAACGGCTGCCTTTGCCCCGGCAGACCGGTCCCGCGCCACCCAAACGGGTGCGAAAGCCGACAACAGCAGGGGTTCGTCCCCGACTTCTGCGGCGATATGGCTGCGGGGATCCACCCGCACCGGCCCCGGCAGGCTGCCGCCGTATCCGCGTGACACAACATGCGCCGCAATTCCCTTTGCCGCCAGCCGCTCCAGCACGGCGACAACGGTGGGTGTCTTGCCAGTGCCACCGGCGTTCAGGTTGCCGATGCAGATGACCGGTACCGGCAACCGCATACCGACCTGTGCGACCCGTCGCGCCGTGGCGGCAGCATAGAGCGCCGCAAGCGGCGCCAGGACCGTGGCTTGCCAGCCTGCAGCATCCGGCGGGTTCTGCCAGAAGCGGGGCGGCTTCATGCCACCGGTCCCCCGGTGATTGCGACGGCCGTTGCCGCTGGCTGCGGCATGGCGGCCAGCGCGATCGACACCAGCCGGTCGGCAAGCTCGGCCCCGCCAGAAACCACTTCCCACCCCTGATGGGCCAGCAGCGCAACCCGATCCGGCGCAATCAGTTCGCAAACCGCGTCGCACAGCTCTTTTTCTGATGTAACGCTGCGCACGGCACGAGCTTCGGCAAGGCGGGCCAGACGCGCGCGCCAGTCCCCCGCGACCGGGCCGTGCAGCACCGCAGAACCCAGCGCAGCCGGTTCAAAAGGGTCGCGTACCGGCCCGTCGCCCCGCAATGATCCGCCAAGAAACGTCATCGGGGCCAGCCGATACCACATGCCAAGCTCGCCCTCGTCGTCCGCAATGAAGGCCTGAACCTCTTCATCGGGGTCTTCGTCTTCGCTGCGACGCGCGGTTTCCAGACCGGCGTCGCGCAGGATGGCGATCATCGTATCGCCGTCGCCCGGATTGGCGGGGGACAGCACCAGCAGCAGACGGTGCGCCAGGCGGCTTGCCTCCTGATATGCGGCGATGACGGCGTGCATCTCGGACAGGATCGCCCCGGCAACAAACCAGACTGTGCGTCCGCGAAGCTGCTTCGACAACGCCTCTCGCTCTGCTTCGGAACAGCCAAGGGGCGGCGCAGCGGTTTCAAGACCGCCGCCCAGTTCGACCCGTTGGTCGCTGATCCCCAGCCTGCGGATCGCCCGCGCTGTGCGCCAGTCTTCGGCCAGCAACGCCCGGAACGGGCGAAGGACCCGCCGCGCGACAGGGGGCGCCCAGCGCCAGCGCTTGTAGCTTGCGCGCTCGATCCGGCCCGCCACCAGAATGGCGGCTATCCCCCACCGGTCCAGCGCTGCGGACAGCACCGGGCGCAGGGGTGTTCCGGTCAACACCAGCAGATCGGGACACCAGCGCAAAAGGAATGCATCAATCGCACCGCGGTTTTCACCCGGAAAGACGTCTGGGATCACGTCCTGTGGAAATGAGGGATCGGCCCCGGCGGAAACATGATCCATTCCGGTCATCACCACGGCACCAAGCCCGCCCTGTTCCAGAAGACGTTCGGCGGTTTCAACAAGCGCGCGCTGGTCTGCAACCTTGTCGACATGAATCCACACCACCGAACCGGCTGGTCGCGTGGCACCAGCGGCGATCGCTGGCGCGGTCTCCGGCCGCATCACCTGTTTGATGAAGGCAAAGGCTGCCAGCAGCAGCGAACGGGGCATGATGCTTTCTCAGCCACCCATTTCGCCGGTCGGGCCCGCAGGTTCCGATTCGTCGCGAAGGCGATGCAGATGGGCAATGAAATAGCGCATGTGGGCATTGTCCACAGTCCGCTGCGCTTCAGCCTTCCAGGCAAGGTATGCGCTTTGGTAGTCGGGAAAAATCCCGACCGTATGAATGGCCGATGTATCGCGGAAGACATTGCTTGTCGGATCGACAAGCTCTCCGCCGAAAACCAGATGCAGGCGTTGGGTCATGAATAATCCGTCCGGTCCAAAAGACCCGGTCTGAGGGCCAGCGCCACGCTATGCCATCGCCGCAGCGCTCTCAAGCCGCCGAATTGCCTTTGCCGGTCCGGCCCCGCTATAGTCGCGCAAAGGGGCTGCTGCCCCGCCCGGAAATGGAGCATCCACGATGACCGACGCCAGCCTGACCGACCGCAAGAACGCCGCCATATCGCGCGGTGTCGGCATGACCACGCAGATCTATGCCGACCGGGCGGAGAATGCGGAAATCTGGGACAAGCAGGGCAACCGGTACATCGATTTTGCGGCCGGGATCGCGGTCGTGAACACCGGGCACCGGCATCCGAAAGTGATGGCGGCGGTCCATGCGCAGCTTGACCGCTTTACCCATACCTGCCACCAGGTCGTTCCCTACGAGAATTACGTGGAGCTGGCGGAACGGCTGAACCGGCTTGTCCCCGGCGATTTCCCGAAAAAGACCATCTTTGCCACAACCGGCGCCGAAGCCGTGGAAAACGCGGTAAAGATCGCCCGGCATTACACGGGTCGGGCGGGTGTGGTCGCCTTTGCCGGCGGCTTTCATGGCCGCACCTTCATGGGCATGTCGCTTACAGGCAAGGTCCAGCCCTACAAGGCGGGCTTCGGGCCGATGATGGGCGATGTCTGGCACCTGCCCTTTCCCATCGACCTGCACGGCATTTCCGTCGACCAGGCCATTGCGGGGCTGGACCGGCTGTTCAAGGCCGATCTGGAACCGGGCCGGGTTGCGGCGATCATCGTCGAACCGGTTCAGGGCGAGGGCGGATTCTATGAGGTGCCCCGCGCCCTTATGCAGAAGCTGCGTGCCATCTGCGACGAACATGGCATCGTGCTGATTGCGGACGAGGTTCAGACGGGCTTTGCCCGCACCGGCAAACTGTTCGCGATGGAACATCACGGCGTTGCTGCCGACCTGACCACCATGGCAAAGGGTCTGGGGGGCGGCCTGCCGATTTCGGCCGTCACCGGCAAGGCAGAGATCATGGACAGCCCCAATCCCGGTGGCCTGGGCGGCACCTATGCGGGCAACCCGCTGGGCGTCGCCGCTGCCCATGCGGTGCTGGATGTGATCGAGGAGGAACAGCTTTGCGCCCGCGCCGAACGGTTGGGCGGGCGGCTGAAACAGCGGCTGGCGGCGATGCGCGATCAGGTTCCACAGATTGTCGACATTCGTGGCCCCGGTTTCATGAATGCGGTCGAATTCGCCATACCCGGCACCGGCGCGCCTGATGCGGGCTTCACCGGACGGGTCCGGGAGGAAGCGCTGAAACGCGGGCTGATCCTGCTGACCTGCGGTGTTTACGGCAATGTCATCCGCTTCCTTGCCCCGCTGACCATCCCGGATGCGGTGTTTGAGGAAGCGCTGGATATTCTGGAAGCATCCGTATTGGCAGCGCGAGGGTAAGACGATCACACCTTAAGCGCGTATGCGCGCAGGCAGGCCCCGCAAAACGGGGTCGTGGCAGTGGAGCTTATGACCGTATCAGGACACGACTTTCATTGATCCGGTCTGCGGCGGGTTCCGCTGGCGGTCTTTGGCTGGGCGCGGGTGGTGCCCGTGCGCAAACCACGGCGCGTGCAGCGGGATTCTGGTATCCCGAAGAAACGGATCCGCACGAACGCACTTTCATTCAATCGACGAAGTGGGTGGCGGTATCCATTGCGCCACGCACGAACAGCCAAAGGTTTAGCCCGGCGGGATTTTGGCTGCGAAGAAGTTCTGCTTCACTCGATCCTTCGCGCTTCATCCACGATCATGATCGGTATGCCGCCCCGGATCGGATAGGCCAGATGCGCCGAACGGCTGACCAGTTCCATCCGCTCGGGGTCAAAGATCAGTGGCCCCTGGGTCAGAGGACAGACAAGTGCCTCCAGCATCCGGCGGTCATAGGGATGTTCGGTCTCCGTATGCCCTTTCTGGGGGTGCTTGTTCATTGCATGACCTCAGGCGTGCCATCGCTGCGCAGGGCATATTCGATCAGCGTCACCAATGTTTCACGGCGTGTGGTAAGCGATGGCGCTTCCAGCAGGGCCTGCTTGTCCTCCGGCTCAAACGGGCAGAGCATGGAAAGTGCGTTGATCAGGGTTTCGTCATCAGCCTCCGACAGGTCCGACCAGTCGGTTGAAAGCTGCCGCAGATCAAAATATCTCCGCAGGCTGCGCAGGAAGGGCGCCCTGTGGAAATCGGGGTCGCGTTCAGCCCCGCCACGATCCTGGGGGAAGTCCTGCCAGCCCACGTCAGCTTTCAGATAGGGGCTAAACCCCGACAGCTCGCGCCGGATGCGGAAACGCGAAACGCCGGTAAGGGTGATCATATATCGACCATCGCCGGTTTCCGAAAACCCTGTGACGCGCCCGGCGCAGCCGATGGTGTGAAGTTGCCGCGTATCCCGGTCATGGGTATCGCGCGGCTGCACCATCCCGATCAGCCGCGCATCCGATTTCAGGACGTCATCCAGCATGGCCAGATAACGCGGTTCGAAAATGTGCAGCGGCAGGCGGGCACGGGGCAGCAACAGCGCACCCGGAAGAGGGAAAACCGGGATGATCTCTGGCAGGTCGCCCCTGAACATTCCCACCACCTGGCTCACGCAGCCAACATCAGGCAAATATCATAGACGACAGGCGACGACGACCCTTGAGCACAACCGGGTCCTGCGGTTTCAGCGCGTCGAAGATGGTGAATAGCTGGCTGCGGGCAGCACCGTCATTCCATTCACGGTCCCGACGGAACAGGTCCAGCAGCTCTTCTACCGCTTCCTCGACATGACCGGAGGCATGCAGTGCCACGGCAAAGTCAAAACGGGCCTGATGATCATTGGCATTGGCGGCAAGCGCTGTGCGAAGCGCATCGACAGGTCCGGCATTCGCGGCTTGCCGTGCCAGTTCGATCTGCGCACGGGCGGCCTCCACCTCTGCCGCGCCGGTGATCTTCGCCGGGGCGGCGTTCAGGAACGCTTCGGCCTTGTCGGCCTCTCCCGCCGCCAGATAGGCGCGGGCCAGCCCACCATAGGCGGCGGCGTTTTCCGGTTCTTCCTCCAGAATGGCGGCGAAGGTTTCGGCGGCGTCCACCGCTGCGCCCTCGGCCAGCATATCTTCGGCTGCGGCCAGCGCATCGGACAGACCGCCATCGCCTGCCAGCGCGGCTGTACGGTCGATGAACGCCTTAATTTCCGAAGCAGGCAGCGCCCCCTGAAAGCCGTCAACCGGCTGGCCCTGCCAGAAGGCATAGACGGTGGGGATCGACTGGATGCGCAGTTGCGCCGCGATCATCTGGTTCTTGTCGACATCGATCTTTACCATCCGCACCCGGCCCTTGGCGGCGATCACGGCCGCCTCCAGAGCTGGGCCAAGCGTCTTGCACGGGCCGCACCAGGTGGCCCAGAAATCGACGATGACCGGCACCTCGCGGCTGGCCTCGATCACATCGGCCATGAAGGTGGCTTCGGTGGAATCCTTGACAAGGTCGGCTTGCGGCGCGGCGGCGGTCTGACCAAATTCAAGCATGTTGCCCCCTGATATTCCTGCTGCGCCCTATATGAGGGTGCGCGGCGCGGCTGCCAAGGGGCTTTACCGCAGATCGCGTATCGCGCAGGCTGGCAGAAAAAGGAGATGCTCATGCCCACCCTGCTTGCCTTTGGTGACAGCAATACCCACGGCACACCCCCGATCATCACGCGGGGCGAGGTGCGCCGTTTCGGCCCGGAAACCCGCTGGCCCACCGTCGCCCACGCAGCGCTTGGCCCCGGCTGGCATCTGGTGGAGGAAGGGCTGCCCGGCCGCACCGCGCAGTTTCCCGACCCGGTGATGGGCGCGCATATGGACGGGCGGGAGGGGCTGAAGATGGCGCTGATGAGCCACGGCCCCATCGACGTGCTGGCGATCATGCTGGGCACCAATGATGTAAAGATGCGCTACGGGGCCAGCCCGGAAACGATCCGCGGCGGCATCGCGGCACTGCTTGATCTGGCCACCACGCTGGATGCACAGGCGCGGCACCCGGCGATGAAAATCCTGCTGATTTGCCCACCCCCGGTGCTTGAACAGGGCCCGATCCGCGACGAATTTCTGGGGGGCCGGGAGAAAGGTCTGGCGCTGCCGCCGCTGTATCAGGCGCTGGCCCGCGACCGGGGCCTTGCGTTTCTGGACGCGGGGAAAGTGATCGAGGTCAGCCCGACGGACGGCGTGCATCTCGAGGCCGATGCGCAGCGGGTGTTGGGGCAGGCGGTGGCGGAGGTGGTTGGGGGGATGTGAGGGGTGGTCATCCACGTGTCTATAATGATCCGCAATGTCACCAAAGGTGATCGATGCTACATCGTGGATTAATTACGTTCTGTGAGCTATGTCGGTTGGTAGAGTGTGCAACAGCCAAGTCAGATTAAGGAGTGTTGTGATGGTGCCGCGCCTGAGCCATTTATCCTTGGCTGCCTGTTTTGCGATGCCTGCTTTTGCTGAGGAGATGGCGACGGGTGACGAACTTTATGCCGCGATTGCAGGGAATACGATCTTAGGCGTGTTACAAGACAAGACCTATGCCAGCTACTATGGTATGGACGGGCGTGTTCTGACCGATTTTGATAGCACAGATGATAGCAGGACTGCCGATATTGTCGGAACATGGAAAATCGAAGGTGACAGATTTTGCACAAGTTATAGTGCGGATGATCCCATCTGCATGGAGGTCCGGTTGGATGGCGATAAGATCACATTTTTTATGTATGGTATGGAGCAGAGTACCAGCACAATCCTGCGCGACAATCCGCATGGTTTGTAGTCAGAGGATTTTAGAACCGGCCACAGTGTTTTTTAGAGTCGAAGCAGTTTTAGTGATCGTGTCGACTTCATCTGGACAGAATCTGTAGGGACTTTTCTCCCCCCTCCTCACAAATCAAACACCGCAAAGACCGGGGCGTGGTCACTCGGTTGCTCCCAACCCCGCACGGGGCGCAGGATACGGCTGCCGTGGGTGGCGTTCGATATGTCTGGCGTTGCCCAGATGTGGTCCAGCCTGCGGCCCTTGTCGGCGGCGTCCCAGTCGGGGCTGCGATACGACCACCAGCTGTAAAGGTTGCCCTGCGGGATGTCCTTTCGGGTGATGTCCACCCATCGCCCCGCCTCGCGCGCGGCTTCCAGATGCTCCACCTCCACCGGCGTATGGCTGACGATCTTCAGCAGCGCCTTGTGGTTCCACACGTCATCCTCGCGCGGGGCGATGTTCAGGTCACCGACAAGGATTGATCGTTCGGGCCTGTCGGCACGAAAGGCATCGCGCATGTCGGTCAGGAAATCGAGCTTTTGCCCGAATTTCACATTCTCGTCCCGGTCGGGAATGTCACCGCCCGCGGGCACATAGCAATTGTGGATCACCACGCCGTTTTCCAGCCGCGCCGCCACATGGCGGGCATGGCCCAGCCGGGCATAGTCGCGGTCGCCTGCATCGGTGATCGGCAGTTTCGACAGCATGGCGACGCCGTTATAGCCCTTCTGCCCGCGCGCGACCATATGGCTGTAGCCAAGCGCGCGGAACTGCTCCACCGGGATGCTTTCCACCGGGCTTTTGCATTCCTGAAGGCAGAGGATGTCCGGGGTTTCCTCGGCCATCAGCCGCGCCACCAGCGCCTCGCGCAGACGGACGGAATTGATGTTCCATGTGGCAAGGGTGAAGGACATAGCAGGCTCCGCGCATTGACATTCCGGGCAGCCTAGTCCGATCCTTGGCCGAGTGCCAGTCAGAGGGGCGACGGTGATGCTGCTGCTTCGCAACCGGAACTATCGCCTGCTGTTTTCGGCCAATGCCGTGTCGAACCTTGGCGATGGGGTTTCGGCGGTTGCGTTTCCGTGGCTGGCCAGCCTGTTCACACGGGATGCGTTGCTGATCAGTCTGGTGGCCATGGCGGGACGGCTGCCGTGGTTTCTGTTCGCGCTTCCGGTTGGCGTATGGACGGATCGGACTGACCGGCAAAGGCTGGTGGTGCGTTCCGGGCTGATGCGCTGCCTGCTGACACTGGGCGTTGTCTGGATGATCCTGGCGCTTCCGCCGCTGCCACTGACTGCAGGAGCGGCTTCACTGGCGGTCGCGGGGCTGGCCGTGATTTCCTTCCTGCTCGGCACCGCAGAGGTGTTCGGGGACAATGCCGCGCAGACCCTGCTACCTTCGGTCGTGGCGCAAGATGACCTGGAGCACGCCAATGGGCAGATGTGGAGCGCCGAACAGGTGATGGGCCAGTTCGTCGGCCCGCCGCTGGCCGGGGTGCTGATCGGTCTGGGCCTGACAATGCCTTTCGGGTTCGATGCGATGACGTTTGCCCTTGCGGCGGTGCTTGTCTGGCTGATTGCGGCACCACCCCGCGCCGTGCAGGCCGTGCCATCGTTTCGCGCTGCCTTCATGGAAGGCGTGCGCTGGATGAGGGGGCATCCGGTGATCCTGCGGCTGGCGGTGATGCTGGGCATCCTGAACGCGCTGCACATGGCGGCACTGGCGGTCATGGTGCTGTTCGCGCAGGATATTCTTGGCCTTGATGCCGTGGGTTATGGCCTGCTGCTCAGCTTCGGGGCCTTTGGCGGGGTAGCGGGCGGGCTGATCGCGCCCCGGCTTGTGCGACAGTTGGGCATGCGACGCAGTCTGATCCTGTCACTGGCGATTTTCGCATCCACGTTCCTTGTCTGGGCTACAACGTCGCACGCTGAGGTCGCGGCAGCAGCCCTTGCGGCAGAGGCATTCGGATCGATGATCTGGAACGTGGCAACGGTGTCCTACCGGCAAAGGGTCATTCCCGACGCCATTCTGGGCAGGGTCAATGCGATCTATCGGTTTTTCGGCTGGGGGGCGATGCCACTGGGCGCGCTGCTTGGCGGGGTGATGGTGACGCTGGCAACGGGCATTGTCGCACCGGATATGGCGCTGCGGTTCCCGTTTGCAGTTGCTGCCACGGGTTGTTTGGCGCTGCTGGCTTATGCCGCCGCTGCGGTTCGCGAGGATTAAAAAAAGCCGGGCCCGAAGGCCCGGCAGTATTAGAGACAGGGGAAGGAAGGTGGCCTTGACCCCGGCCACAGGGGCTACATCATATCAACGCCGAAGCCGGGGAACGGTTCCGGCCGAAATCACGCCACCAGCCGGTAGCCGCCCGACTCCGTAACAAGAAGCCGGGCATTCGAGGGATCAGGTTCGATCTTTTGCCGCAAGCGATAGATATGGGTTTCCAGCGTGTGTGTAGTGACACCAGCATTGTACCCCCAGACCTCGTGCAACAGCACGTCGCGGGCGACCACCCCTTCGGATGCGCGGTAAAGGAACTTCAGGATGTTGGTTTCCTTTTCCGTCAGCCTGATTTTCTTTTCCTTCGCGTCGATCAGCATCTTCATCGCAGGCTTGAACGTATAGGGCCCAAGCTGGAACACGGCGTCTTCGGACTGTTCGTGCTGGCGGAGCTGGGCACGGATACGGGCCAGAAGCACCGGAAACTTGAAAGGCTTTGTCACATAGTCGTTGGCACCGCTGTCGAGGCCAAGGATCATGTCGGCATCGCTGTCATGTCCGGTCAGCATGATGACCGGGCATTTCACACCCTGCTTGCGCAGCCGTTTGCACAGCTCGCGCCCGTCTGTATCGGGCAGACCCACATCCAGGATCACCAGATCGAACAGGCCGACCTTGGCCTTTTCCACGGCCTCGGCACCGTTTCCCGCCTCGAAGACATCGAAATCCTCGGTCAGGACAAGCTGCTCGGACAGCGCCTCGCGCAGGTCCAGATCGTCATCAACCAGCAGGATCTTCTTCATGTTCTGCATTGCGGCCTCCGTTTTCATGGGCATTAGATGCGGGCAGGGCTTGTCAGGACAAGCCTTGCGACTCGAAATCACGCGGTCGTGTGCGAGGGGCGGAAAATGTTTCAGATTGCAGCAGTTGTGCGGCGGCGGCGCGAGTTCCGGGCATGGGGCTGAAACGGAACGACATGATTCTGACCCCGATGGGGCTGCGTTATCGCGGCAGGCTTCTGCCTTGCAGCATCGGTCGTGGCGGGATCAGCGCGGACAAGCACGAAGGCGATGGCGCCACACCTTCGGGCACACATGAAATTGTCGGCTGCCTGTACCGCCGGGACCGTATCGCAGACAGCGCCGTACCGCGGTGGGCCGTGCCGATCCGGCCTTTCGACCTGTGGTGCGATGCGCCCGATCATGTCGAGTATAATCAAATGGTCACCGTCCCTTTTCCAGCCAGCGCGGAAAAGATGGCACGCCCGGATCCGATGTACGATGTGGTGCTGGTGACCGACTGGAACTGGCCAGAGGCGCAGCCGGGGCGCGGGTCGGCGATATTCCTGCATGTCTGGCGCAGGCCCGGGTGGCCCACCGCAGGGTGCGTCGCGATGGCATTGCCGAACCTGTTGTGGCTTGCAAATCGACTGCAGCCGGGCGACAGGTTAGTCGTGCCAGGCTTAAGCTGAACGCTTTCCAAATCGTTTCGGATTACATATTCTGCCCCGGTATCAAGGGGGAGGGCGACCCGTGACCGGTGCAAGGCTTGGCAAGGCCGCGGATGTTTTTGACCTGCGTCTGGCGCGCAGCGCGGGCGACCTGTGGGGGATGCTCGGCCGGCTTTACGGCCATCGCCCGGACTATGCCGATTTCCGCAAGGCATTGCTGAAAACGCTGCGCAAGGGGTGGGAAACACGGCCCGAAGAACTCAGGACACTTGATCTGCAACGCGATCTGGAACCCGACTGGTTCCAGCGCCCCGATATGGCGGGTTATGTCTTTTACATCGACCGCTTTGCCGGAAACCTGAACGGTGTTCTGGACAAGCTCGACTATCTGACCGATCTTGGCATCACCTATGTCCATTTGATGCCCTGCCTGAAGCCCCGCCCCGGTGACAGCGATGGCGGTTATTCGGTTATGGATTACCGCAAGATCAATCCGGCATTTGGCACGATGGCCGATTTCGAAAGGGTGGCTGCCGCCCTGCGCGAACGCGGTATCAGCCTGTGCGTCGATCTCGTTCTGAACCACACCGCCAAGGAACATGCCTGGGCAGAGAAGGCGAGGAAAGGTGACGCGAAGTATCAGGATTACTACCTGATGTTCGACGATCCCGCGTTGCCGGAGGCATATGAGAAAACCCTGGTCGAAGTGTTTCCCGACAATGCGCCCGGCAGTTTCACCCATTACCCGGAGATCGGGAGATGGGTCTGGACCACCTTCAACGAGCATCAATGGGACCTCAACTGGGCCAACCCCTGGGTGTTTCTGGAAATCGTCGAGGTGATGCTGTTCCTTGCCAACAGGGGCGTCGATGTGCTGCGGCTGGATGCCGTGGCCTTCATGTGGAAGCGCATGGGCACCCGCTGCCAGTCAGAGCCGGAAGTGCACATGATCCTGCAAGCGCTGCGCGCCTGTTCGCGGATCGCCACCGCCGCCGTGATCCATCTGGAGGAGGCGATCGTCGCCCCCGCCGAAATGCTGCCCTATCTCGGCCGGGGCGAACATGATGGCAAGGAAGGCAACCTTGCCTATCACAACAGCCTGATGGTGCAATTCTGGGGCGCGCTTGCCACACGCGACACCCGGTTGATGACCCATGTCTTGCGCAGCCATTTTCCCGAAGTGCTGACCAATGCCACCTATGCCACCTATATCCGCTGTCATGATGACATCGGCTGGGCCGTGACGGATGAGGATGCCGCCGCGCTGGGCTTCAGCGGGCAGGCGCATCGCGCCTATCTGTCCGATTTCTACGAAGGTGCCTTCCCGGGATCTTTTGCGCAAGGCGCGCTGTTTCAGGTGAACGAGGCAACGGGCGACAAGCGGATTTCCGGCAGTTTCGCCAGCCTTGCGGGATTGGAGAAGGCGATGGCTGCGGGCGATGCGGGGGCGATTGATATGGCGGTCCATCGCATTCTGATGGGCCATGCGCTGATCGCGGGGTTCGGTGGGATACCGCTGATCTATATGGGCGACGAACTGGGCTTTCTGAACGATCACAGCT
>JBOFCO010000062.1:0-15420 GCA_051646105.1 Paracoccaceae bacterium | reverse complement strand
TCTTTCATGCGGCCTTCTTTGGCATTGGCCGAAAGTCTGTGCAACAATAAGATTGACAAGCCGCCGCGTCGCAGCAAAGTGCGGCGGGAAACCATAACGGACAGGTGGGACAATGACCCTTTCTCAGGCGCTGGTGCCTTCGCAATCCATGTTGACCAAGGCGCTGATGGTAATCGGCGGTTCGCTTCTGATCGGTCTTTCCGCACAGGCGGAAGTGCCGATGTACCCTGTTCCGATGACGCTGCAGACGCTGGCGATTTCGCTGATCGGGCTGACCTATGGCAGCCGTATGGCGGCACTTACCCTGCTGGCCTATCTGGCCGAAGGTGCGGCGGGCCTGCCGGTCTTTGCCGGGGGAAGCTTCGGCGCCGCAAAGCTGATCGGCCCGACTGCGGGCTTCCTGTGGGGATTTGTCGCAATGGCCTGGATGACCGGCTGGCTGGTCGAACGGGGGCTGGACAAGGGCGTGATCAAGCTGTTCATCGCGGCGCTGATCCCGTCGATGTTGTTGTTTGTGCCAGGTGGTGCCTGGCCGATGATCGCAGGTTCCTTCGGCGTGGCAGGCGAATGGACGGGCTCGACACTGGATGTGATCTGGTCGGGCTGGGTCGCGCCGTTTCTTGTTGGCGGCGTCGTAAAATCCGCCATTGCCGCGCTGATCGTAGCGGGGGGCTGGGCGGCGCTGAAGTCGCGCAACGCCTGATAGATTATCCCGACAAACACGAAGCGCCGCCCCGACCGGGCGGCGTTTTCCGTTTCATGGCAGGCTGTGGCGCTGCACGGATGACAAGCGTCCGGGGCGCTGCCCCGGACCCCGGGATATTTGGGCCAGACTGAAAGCCTCAGTCAGGATTGTGCAGCTTCTTCAGGGCGTCCTCGCACATTCCGTAAGGTTCCCATTCACAGCCGGCGCAAAGCACCTTCAGGCGGCCCGGCGGCACGTTGGCGCGGATACGCTCTTTTGCCGCGCCCCATGTCAGCTTTTCGTGTGGCGCCAGATGCAGCGCCGCCGCATGGGCGCGGTCGAGCGTCTTTATCTTGTCCTGATTGCTGCACAGCCGCCCGCGCCGCTTGGGGCAGGGGGCACAGATGTCGTCCGTCGCACCGACAACCTCGATCAGGGTATCATCGCCGTTCGTCGCGCGCAGGCGGCCCATGACAATCGCTGTCATGTTGGCGGTGAAGCTGTCGGAGTAGCCCTTGCCCTGAAAGCCCAGCGAGCACAGGAAGTGATGCGGGCGGTAGCGGAGCGGGTCAGCCATAGCCGGGGATCTCCGCCAGCCGCAGCGCGATCATCCGCCGCACCAGTCCATCCGGCAGAGGCTTTTCCGGTGTGAACAGGAAGCCGCTTTTCGAGGATTGCCAGCCGGGGAAATCTGCCGCCAGCTTCGGTGCCACCGTGCCCGAATGCGAATAGACGCCGCAATGTTTGGTAAAGGACGCATAGCCGATCACCATCCTGCCCTTTGGTCCCGGCTGGCGGTGGCCCGGCATGGCGTAGCTGATGCATTCGACGGCATCGGGAAGCACATGCTCGATCAGGGCGCGAAGGTCGGACAGCGCCTTGCGGTGATCTTCGCGGGGCAGGGCTGCCAGATAGCTGTCGATGTCGGCGGGGGCGGGCATGGCCCTATTCCGCCGCCTTCATCTGAAAGCCCTTTTCCATCATGTCGGCGGGGGCCACCGGGTAATCGCCCGAGAAGCAGGCATCGCAGAAGCGCGGCGCTTTCGGATCGCGTCCCGCAGCTTCGCCCGCCGCGCGGTATAGCCCGTCGAGAGAGATGAATTTCAGGCTGTCGACGCCGATCCAGTCGCGCATTTCGTCTTCGGACATGTTGGCCGCCAGAAGTTTCGACCGTTCCGGAGTGTCGACACCATAGAAGCATGGCCAGGCGGTGGGCGGCGAAGCGATGCGGAAATGCACCTCGGCAGCGCCTGCATCCAGGATCATATCCTTGATCTTGCGGCTGGTGGTGCCGCGCACGACCGAGTCATCGACCAAAATCACCCGCTTGCCGCGCACCAGCGCCCGGTTCACGTTCAGCTTCAGCCGCACGCCCATGTTGCGGATGCTTTCGGTCGGCTCGATAAAGGTGCGGCCCATGTATTGATTGCGGGTGATGCCAAGGCCGAACGGGATGCCGCTTTCGGCCGCATAGCCAATGGCCGCAGGTGTGCCGCTGTCGGGCACCGGGCAGACGAGGTCTGCCTCCACCGGGGCTTCGCGGGCCAGTTCAACGCCGATCTGGCGACGGGTTTCATAGACCGACCGACCGCCGATGATGCTGTCGGGACGCGAGAAATAGACCTGTTCAAAGATGCAGAACCGCGATGGCGCAGGCGCAAAGGGCCGGTTCGAGGTGATCTTGCCATCCTCGATCACCACCATTTCGCCGGGATCGATTTCGCGTATGAACTCTGCTCCGATGATGTCCAGCGCGCAGGTTTCCGACGACAGCACGTAGCCCTCGCCCAGTTTGCCCAGCACCAGCGGACGCACGCCCAGTGGATCGCGCACGCCGATCAGCTTGGTCCGGGTCATGGCGATGACGGAAAATGCCCCCTCAACCGCGCGCAGCGCATCCTTGATGCGTTCGGCCAGCGTTTTCTGCATCGACCGCGCCATCAGATGGATGATGCATTCGCTGTCGGAGGATGACTGGAAGATCGCGCCGCGTTCGATCAGCTGCTTGCGCAGCGCGGCGGCATTGGTCAGGTTGCCGTTGTGCGCAATGGCGCAGCCGCCGATGGCAAACTCTCCGAAAAACGGCTGCACGTCGCGGATCGCGGTATGTCCCTTGGACCCGGCAGTCGAATAGCGCACATGGCCAATGGCCAGCGAACCGGGCAGGGTGGCCATCAGTTCCGGCTTGGTGAAATTGTCGCGGACATAACCGAAGCGGCGGGCGTTGTTGAACCCCTCTGCCGGGTCATAGCTGACGATACCGCCTGCTTCCTGCCCGCGGTGCTGCAAGGCATGAAGCCCGAGCGCCACGAAATTCGCCGCATCCGCCAGACCGATCACGCCATAGATGCCGCATTCTTCCTTCAGCTTGTCCCCGTCATGGACGGGGTCAAAAGGCGTGCTCAGGAAACGCGGCATATGCGTCAGTCCTTTTGGAGTCCGGCCTTTTCGAATCCGGGCATGTGGAAACGCCCCCCAAATAGCCCCGGACGGGGATGAAGTCACGCGGGCAATGTCACAAAAGCGTGCCCGGTCTGTCCGACGTTCGGATGGGCCGGGCGGATGCTCAGTTCGACGGCGCGGCAGGTGCTGCCGGGGCCTCGGGGGTGGCAGGTGCTTCCGGCGTGGCTGCGGGCGCATCGCCCGAAAGCGGCAGGGTGCCGCCATCGGTTTCGACCGGCGCGCCGCAGCTTCCGACCAGCCCCTGATAACGCTGGGCGATCCAGCCGGGCGCGTCAGCAGGCAATTGCGCCGAAAGTTTCACGCTCAGCGCCTCGAACACCTTGGCGCTCTGGCTGTTGTCGACCATGGGCACGCCTTCGGCCGTCATCACGCGGTCATAGACAAGGAAGGCGACCGCCACCAGCAGCACACCGCGCGCGACGCCGAACAGGAAGCCAAGCCCCTGATCGATACCGCCCAGCGCCGACCGTTGCACGATGGATGAAAACAGCGGCGTGAACAGGGAAACAAGGATCAGCGCCCCGGCAAAGACCACGGCAAAGCCCGCGATCAGCGCCAGTTCGCAGCTGGTGCCCAAAAATTCGTCCAGATAGGGGATCTGCTTGACCAGCGGGACCGCCTTGGGGGCGAACATATAGGCCACGACCGCCGCGGCGATCCAGCCCAGAATGGCCATGCCCTCGCGCACGAAGCCGCGCGAATAGGCGAGGATGGCCGAAAGCACGATGACGAGGGCGACCCCCGCGTCGACTGCTGTGAAAGCTTCCATCTGCCTGCTCCTGCCTGCATTTGTGGGCCTGTTCCGGCCCGTTGCTCTGCCCGTGCCGGGGCTTATCCTGCCCCGAAGATTTCACCAGTAAAGGCCGTCAGATCAGCCATAAGCCGGATCGTCATGCCCTCATCCCCGCCGATCCGTGACCGGTCGGGGGCGATGACTTGCGAAAAACCAAGTTTCCGGGCCTCTTTCAACCTGTTTTCGGTCTGACCCACCGGACGAAGCGCACCTGACAGGCTGATTTCGCCAAAAATCACACAGTCCGGGGGGATCGGCACGTCTTCCCGTGCCGAAAGCAGCGCAGCGGCCACGGCCAGATCGGCGGCGGGTTCGGAAACGCGCAGGCCCCCCGCAACGTTCAGAAAGACATCGAGGCCGGTAAACGGGATGCCGCAGCGCGCTTCAAGAACGGCAAGGATGGTGGAAAGCCTGCCACTGTCCAGGCCCACCACCGTGCGGCGGGGTGTGCCAAGGGGGGAGGGCGCGACAAGCGCCTGAATTTCGGTCAGGACCGGCCTTGTCCCCTCGATCCCCGCGAAAACCACCGATCCGGGCGCGGGCTTGTCGCGTTCCGACAGGAACAGGGCCGACGGGTTTGCCACCTGCCGCAGCCCTTCGCCGGTCATTTCGAACACGCCGATTTCATCCGCCGGGCCAAAGCGGTTCTTGACCGCACGCAGGATGCGGAACTGGTGGCCGCGCTCGCCCTCGAAATACAGCACAGTGTCGACCATATGCTCGACCACACGGGGGCCTGCGATCTGCCCCTCTTTCGTGACATGACCGACAAGGATGACCGAAACGCCGCGTTTTTTGGCGAAGGACACAAGCTCATGCGCGGCGGCACGGACCTGGCTGACCGATCCCGGCGCCGCTTCCACCGTGTCGGACCACATGGTCTGGATGGAATCGATCACCGCAAGATCGGGGCGTTCGGCATCCAGCGTGGTCAGGATGTCGCGCAGGTTGGTTTCCGCGCCCAGCAGGACAGGCGCATCCGACAGACCCAGCCGCGCGGCACGCAGACGCACCTGCGCGGCGGCTTCCTCGCCCGAGATATACAGGCATTTCAGGCCGTTGCGGGCGAAGCTGGCGGTGGCCTGCAACAGCAGCGTCGACTTGCCGATGCCGGGATCGCCGCCGACGAGAACGGCCGAGGCCGGAACCAGCCCGCCGCCCAGAACGCGGTCCAGCTCCTCGATCCCCGATCCGGTGCGCGGCGGCGGTGGCTCTGCTTCTGACAGGGTGGTCAGCGCGACGGTTCGGCCCTTTGCGCCAAGCGCCTTGGGGCCGGAGGACAGTGGCGCTTCCTCGACAATCGTGTTCCACGCACCGCAGGCATCGCAGCGCCCGGCCCATTTGCGGTGCACCGCCCCGCAGGCTGTGCAGGTGAAGCTGGCGGCGGCCTTAGCCATGGCCAAGCTCCCGCGCCGTGCGCATTGACAGGAACAGCGAGGCCAGCACGCAGCCGGTGAACAGGTATAACCCCCAGGCGGTTTCGACCGATGCCAGCCCCACGCCCTTCACCACCACCACGTAAAGCGCGATCAGGAACATGTCGGCCATGGCCAGCTTGCCCAGAAAGTGCAGCGCCGGCATGATCCGGGGCGAGGCAAGGTTGAACTGCACCAGTGCCAGACCGATGGTTTTCAGATAGGGCGCGAACAGCGCCAGAGCCGTGACCAGCAAGGCAAGAAAGACATCGCTGTCCCATAATTCCTGCAAACCTGAAATCACGCTGATTTCGGAAAGCCCGAACAGCGGCAGCAGGCCCGCGCGCAGGATCGGCGCGAACCAGGCGACCGGGAACAGGATCAGCAGGGCAAGATTGGCGTAACGCAACCACATGCGCGGGGTTGTAGTGGACCGCCCCGCCAAGGCCAAGCGGGTATTGAACGGATGTCAGTACCGGATCTTGCGCTTGCGGACGGCCCATTCCAGCCAGATCATCACCCACAGGCTTAGCCAGGACACGGCACCTGCGATCATCAGCGGCTGCCCGGTGACAAGCAACGCAAGCGAGCGGCTGGCCAGAACGGCGGGAAGCTGGGTCAGGATCACGGACATGGCGAACAGACCGATCAGCGCCGCAGTCAGCAGCAGCCCGCGCATCCGCGCCCGGCCGTGAAGCAACCGGCGCGAGGCGCTGTAGACCAGACAGAACGGCGCAAGCTGCACCAGAAGCGCAGCAGCGGCACTTAAGGCAAATACGGCAGGATCGGTCGGCATGTGTGTGGTCCGCAGGTGCTTTTTGGGCTTTGGGTTAATTGGTGCAAAACCCCTGCGGCAACAACAAGGCCGGGGTGTGGTATCATGGTGAAATCGGCGGGAATTCCCGCATTCCGCAGCAACCGGCGGCGGAAATCAGCGCAAGGTGCCGATTGGCCCTTCGGCGCGGCCATGAATGAACTGCTGCACATAGGGATCGGCGGTCGTGTCCATTTCCGCCACGCTGCCCGTCCAGCGCACCAGCCCGCCATGCAGCATCGCCACCCGGTCAGCGATGGCCCGGACAGAACTCATGTCATGGGTGATGGTAATCGCCGTAGCACCCATTTCAGTAACGATTTCGCGGATCAGGTCGTTGATGACGCCCGAAATGATCGGATCAAGTCCGGTGGTCGGTTCGTCGAAAAAGATCACCTCGGGCGCGGCAGCGATGGCGCGGGCCAGGCTGACGCGTTTCTGCATCCCGCCCGACAGCTCTGCCGGATACAGATCGGCCACCTCTGGTCCCATTCCGACGCGGGCCAGTTTTTCCACGGCGATGGCGCGTGCTTCGTCTTTTGGACGTTTTGCGGGACCGCGCAGCAGGCGAAAGGCCACGTTCTGCCAGACCGGCAGGCTGTCAAACAGCGCGCCACCCTGAAACAGCATCCCGAACCGGGCAAGAAATTCGTCGCGGTCGGTTTTCGTGACATCCTGCCCGTCCAGCAGGATCGTGCCCGCATCGGGGCGGATCAGGCCAAGGATGCATTTCAGCAATACCGACTTGCCCGTGCCTGACCCGCCGATCACCACCATGCTGGTGCCCGTCGGCACAGACAGGTCAACCCCCGCCAGCACACGCTTGGGGCCAAAGGATTTGTGGATGCCGGAAAGCTCGATCATGCCGGAAAGAACGCTTCGGTCAGCAGGTAGTTCGCGGCGAGGATCAGCACCGATGCCGTAACCACGGCCGATTTGGTGGCGCGGCCCACGCCCTGCGCACCCCTGCCGGAATTCATGCCGAAATAGCAGCCGGTCAGCGCGACGATAAAACCGAAGACTGCGCCCTTCACCAGTCCTGACCCCACATCCCAGACCTCAAGGAAATCCAGCGTGGTTTTCAGATAACTGGCGGAATTGAAATCCAGCCGGGTGGTGCCGACCAGCCAGCCGCCCATGATCCCGATGCTGTCGCCAACCGCCACCAGCACCGGCACCGCCAGTACCGCCGCCAGAACACGGGGCAGCGCCAGATATTTCAGCGGGTTGGTCGAAAGCGTTACCAGAGCGTCGATCTGCTCGGTCACCTTCATCGTGCCAAGTTCGGCGGCGATGGAGGACGCAACGCGCGCCGCCACCATCAGCCCGCCCAGCACCGGGCCAAGTTCCCGCGTCATGCCGATGGCGACGATATTGGGCACCACCGCCTCGGCATTGAACCGCGCGCCACCCGCGTAGATCTGCAGGGCCAGCGCGCCGCCGGTGAACAGCGCCGTCATACCCACCACGGGCAGCGACAGCCAGCCGATCTGGATCAGGGCATGAAGAAATTCGCGCCAGTAGAACGGAGGACGCACCAGTTGCGACACAACGCTCGCGGCGAAAATCGCGAAACGGCCGGTGGCGGCAAGTGCCGACAGGGCGCCGCGTCCCAGACCTGCGACGGGGGCAAGGGCAGTCAATGCAGCGCACCCCCGTAGCGGCGATGATAGCGCCGCCCCAGCGCGGTCAGGATTTCATAACCGATGGTGCCTGCGACGGCGGCCAGATCGTCAACCCCCTGATGCGGGCCAAGAATATCAAGATGATCGGGAACCTGCGCCAGATGTGTCACGTCGACGGTTATCAGATCCATCGACACGCGCCCCACAAGCGGGCAGGGCGTATCCCCGGCCCAGAGCGTCGCCTTGCCGGACAGGGTGCGCGGCAGCCCGTCGGCATAGCCGCCCGCAATTGTCGCCACCAGCATCTGCCGGTCCGGCTCGCAGGCGCGGCCGTAGCCCACTGCTTCGCCCGGCTCGACCATCCGCAACTGGATCACAGGCAGGGAAAGCTGCACAGCAGGCACGGCATCGGCAAAGGGCATCCCGCCATAGAGCCCGATGCCGGGGCGCGTCACTTCGAAATGATACTCCTGCCCCAGCAGGATGCCGCCCGTTGCCGCCAACGACCGGGACACGCCGCAGCCGTCGGTCATCTCGCGGAAGACGCGCAACTGTTCCGCATTCATCGGGTGATCCGGTTCGTCCGCGCAGGCAAGATGGCTCATCAGCAGCGAAGGCCCTGCCTTCAGCACGGTATCGGCCACGGCGGCCCAGTCGGCGGGCTCCATGCCCAGCCGGTTCATGCCGGTATCAAGCTGCACGCCGAAGGCATGGCCGGGCAGGGATTCGAAATGCCGGGTCAGTTGCTCGACCGAGTTCAGCATCGGTACAAGGCCGAGGTCGCGGATCGCCGCCGCATCCCCCGGCATATGCCCGGAAAACACGGCAATCGCCGATTGCGGCCCCACCGCCTTGCGCACGGCGGCGCCTTCCTCTGCCGTGGCTACGAAAAAACTGCGCGCGCCGGCGCGTGCCAGGGTTTGCGCCACGCGGGCCGCGCCAAGGCCATAGCTGTCGGCCTTGACCACCGCGCCAGTTTCGGTGCCGCTTGCAGCCATGGCAGACAAGACGCGCCAGTTGGCCGCGATGGCATCAAGATCGATGGTCAGCGTTCCTGTTCCCATGCCCCCTGTTCACCCCCAGTTGTGCACAGGGTCAAGGGCAAACCGGCCTGACACCCCGTAAATGGCGGTCAATAGCCGTCGCTGCCCTGTTGCCAGGCCCTGACGAGGTTGCCGAACCTGGTGAAACGACCCTCGAACGACAGTTCCACCGTCCCGATGGGACCGTGTCGCTGTTTGCCGATGATGACTTCGGCCTTGCCGTGCACCTGTTCCATGAGCGCCTGCCATGCCGCCATCTTGTCAAGCTCATGATCGCCGGGCTTTTCGCGTTCCTTGTAGTATTCGTCGCGGTAAACAAACATCACCACATCGGCGTCCTGTTCGATCGACCCGGATTCGCGCAGGTCGGACAGTTGCGGGCGCTTGTCGTCGCGGTTTTCGACCTGACGGGAAAGCTGCGACAGGGCGATGACCGGGATGTTCAGTTCCTTGGCAATGGCCTTAAGGCCTTGCGTGATTTCAGACACTTCCTGAACGCGGTTGTCCTTGTTCGAACCTTTCAGAAGCTGAAGGTAGTCGATGATCAGCACATCCAGCCCATGCGTGCGCTTCAACCGCCGCGCCCGCGCCGCCACCTGTGAAATCGGCAAGGCGGGGGTATCGTCGATGAACAGTGGGCAGCGTTCCAGTGCCTTGGCGGCTTCGACAAAGCGGCGGAACTCGGCCTCGGTCATGTCGCCGCGCCGGATCTGTTCCGAGGGCACTTCCGAGGCTTCGGAAAGGATCCGCGCCGCCAGTTGCTCGGCGCTCATTTCGAGGCTGAAGAAGCCCACCACACCGCCCTCGACCGCGCCTTCGCTGCCGTCGGCCAGTTGCCCGCGCCGATAGGCCTTGGCGATGTTGAAGGCGATGTTGGTCGCCAGCGAGGTCTTGCCCATCGAGGGCCGCCCGGCAAGGATCAGCAGGTCGGAAGGGTGCAGCCCGCCCAGTTTCTTGTCCAGATCGACAAGCCCGGTCGAAACCCCGGCCAGCCCGCCGTCCCGCTGATAGGCGGCATTGGCCACAAGAACCGCATCCGTCACCGCCTTGAGAAACGACTGGAACCCGCGTTCGGCCACGCCCTGTTCGCCCAGCTTGTATAGCCGCTGCTCGGCGTCGGTGATCTGCTCGCGTGGTTCGCTGTCGATATCCACCTTGGCGGCACGGGCCACGATGTCGCGACCCAGTGCAATCAGTTCGCGGCGTACGGCAAAGTCGTAAATCATCTGCGCGTAGTCACGCGCGGCAAAGGATGACACCGCCGCCCCCGCCAGACGCGCCAGATAGGCCGGGCCACCCAGTTCCTTCAGCCCCGGATCGTCCTCCATAAAGGCTTTCAGCGTGACCGGGGATGCCAGCGCGTTCTTCTGGATGCGGGCCGAGGCGATTTCGAAAATGCGGGCATGCACCGGATCGTAGAAGTGTTCGCCCTGCACCAGCGACCGGATGCGGTCATAGATGTCGTTGTTGGTCAGGATCGCGCCCAGAAGCTGCTGCTCGGCCTCGATGTTGTGGGGTGTTGGCTCACTTTCCTGACCCGCAGCCGGAACGGCGGGAAGGGCGGGGCGGATGGTGGCGATCTCGCTCATGTCGGCCTCTGGTGTTTTTCAGGCCCGGGATTCATCGACCCGGTGCACGCCGATGGGGCGTGCCGTCACATGCACCCAATCGCGCGCTTCTGGCAACAGGGATATCCCGCCGGATATCCCCGGTATAAACCTGAGGATAACGCCGAACCGGCCTTTGCGCCACCAGATTTGGGGGCGTGTGTAGTCAGGCCGACAAGATAGGGAAGGGGTCAGATGATTCCCCCACAATTTTGCCCACCGGAATGATGAAATCAGACCTTGCTGCGCGCGGCCTGCCAGGCGCGGGGATCGGTCAGGAACTGTTCGACCTGCGCCAGTGTCATGGCATCGAAGCTGCCCTGCGCCCGCGCCTCGGCCAATACGTCCCACCAGGTGCACAGATGATGCAGGGCCACACCATGTTCGGCCAGCTTTTCGGTCGTTTCGGGGAAGATGCCGTAATAGAAGATAACGGCCGTATGCGCACAGGACGCGCCGGTTTCACGGATCGCGTCAACGAACGACAGCTTCGATCCGCCGTCCGTGGTCAGATCCTCGACCAGCAGCACGCGCTGGCCGGGGGTCATCACGCCCTCGATCCGGGCGTTGCGGCCATAGCCCTTGGGTTTCTTGCGGACATAGGTCATCGGCAGGGCCAACCGTTCCGCCACCAGCGCGGCAAAGGGAATGCCCGCCGTTTCCCCGCCCGCAATATTGTCGAATGCCTCGAACCCGGCATCGCGCATCACCGTCACCGCCAGGAAATCCATCAATGTCGAACGGATGCGCGGATAGGAAATCAGTTTGCGGCAGTCGATATACGTGGGCGAGGGCAGGCCGGAGGCCAGCGTGAACGGCGTTTCCGCGTTGAAATGCACCGCGCCGATTTCCAGCAGCATCCGCGCCGTCAGCCGGGCGATTTCCTCTTTCGGGGGGAAGGATGTCGGGATCATCGCGGCGGTCCTGTCTGGTTTGTTTCACGCTGGCTTAAATATCGCCGCCGGACGGCACCTGAACCGCCGTCGGACGCCCTGCGGGGATATTTGGACCGGGGTGAAAGATCAACCGCCTACATGCCAGTGCAGCGGCATCTGCGGATCGAACACCGTGACACTGGCATCGCCTGCCTCGATCTTCGCCGGATAGGTTGCGGGGGCACCCTTCACCAGCGTGATCCTGTCCTCGTTCGCGGGCAGCCGGTAAAAGGCCGCGCCGTGAAGCGAGGTGAACCCTTCCAGACGATCCAGCGCGCCGTGCTGTTCAAACACTTCCGCCAGGATCGACATCGTGTTGGTCGCGGTGAAACAGCCGGCACAGCCACAGGCATGTTCCTTCAGATGGTCGGGATGCGGCGCGCTGTCGGTGCCAAGGAAATAGCGCGGGCTGCCAGAGGTGGCGGCACGGCGCAGGGCAAGGCGATGGCTTTCCCGCTTGGCGACGGGCAGGCAGTAGTAATGAGGCCGGATGCCGCCTGCGAGGATATGGTTGCGATTGATGATCAGGTGATGCGTGGTGATCGTGGCGGCCAGATCATCGCCGCCGCTTTCGGCATAGGCCACGCCTTCGCTGGTGGTGATATGTTCCATCACCACGCGCAGGCCCGGCGTGGTGCGGCGGATCGGGTCCAGCACCGTGTCGATAAACACCGCTTCGCGGTCGAAGATATCGACATCGGCCCGTGTCACCTCTCCATGCACACACAGGGGCAGGCCGACTTCGGCCATCCTTTCCAGCACGCCGCGCACCTTGTCAAAATCGCGCACCCCGGATTGCGAATTGGTCGTGGCCCCGGCGGGATAAAGCTTGACCGCATGGATCAGCCCGCTGGCGTGGGCAGCCGCGACATCGGCGGGGTCGGTCGCCTCGGTCAGATACAGCGTCATCAGCGGCCGGAATGTCATGCCTTCGGGCAGGGCGGCCATAATCCGGTCGCGGTAGGCGCTGGCATCGGCGGCTGTCACCACCGGCGGCACCAGATTGGGCATGATGATCGCGCGGGCGAAATGGCGCGCGGTTTCGGGCAGCACCGCGCGCAGCATATCGCCATCGCGCAGGTGCAGGTGCATGTCATCGGGGCGGCGCAGGCGCAGGGTTGTGCTCATACCCGGTTTTTAGCCCAGCCGGCCCGCGCCCGCCAGCCGCTAACGCTGCGCATATACCGGCGCGCGGCCCGGCAGGGAAATCCCGCGTGCATCCAGATCGGCCGCAAGCTGTTCCTGCTTGCGTCGATAGCGTGGTGCATTCAGCCGGATGCCCAGTTCCCGCGCCGCGACATAGGCCAGCCACAGGCGCCCGCGCATTTCCAGCACGGCGAGTAACCGGTTCAGATAGCTGCGGTCGTCGCGGCGGGCACGGTACAGACGATGAAAGGCGGCCGCAGTCGCACCGTCGCCCATGGCCGAGGCAAGGTAATCTTGCAGGACCGCCATTCCCAGCAGCGATTCCTCCAGCGTTGCGCCCAGATTCCGGCAGCGCAGCATCTGCACATAGGGCCGGGCAAACAGCGCGGCATGCATCGCATCGAAACGTTCGGCGGGATCGTAGATCACCAGCGCCGCCCCCGCGCCATCCAGCATTTCGGGCGCATATCCATAGCGGTCGGTAAAGCACAGCCTCCGCTGGTGCAGAAAGCGCGAATCCCATCCGGTCACCGCCGGATCAAGCGTGGCCTGCGGCTGGATCATCACAACCTGCGCGCCCGGCGCCGCGACGGAAAAGGATGCCGCCGCATAGCCGCCCTGGCCTGTCCCGTAAAACAGCACATCTTCGAAGTCTTCGAAAAACGCCTGATCAATCAGGCCGTCGACAAAGTCGAACACAGCCGGATCACGGAACCAGGTCTGCCCGTCAGCAAGCAGGCAAAGATGCGACCAGCCCTGTGCCAGCGCGATACCGTGACCCACCGGCATCTGGTCGGGCCTGGCCATGGCACTTTCCACGGTTTCGAATGTCACCAGAAGTGCCGGTCCTGCCTCGGTCAGCAGGGCGTGGTGCTTGCGCCCCAGGTCGTGAAAGAAGCCGCTTGCATTCCCCAGGTCGCGTAGCCGGTCGATCCAGTCGGTTTTGCCAAGCCGCTGCAACGGCGTCACGTCGCCGGTGCTATCCTGCATAGAGTGCCCTCACCCATCAGGTGCCCCCACCCACCTCGTTACGATACGTTACTTTTGTAGCCCCCGGCCTTCCCCAACGACAAGACCGTATCGCCCGCGATGAGCGGTGCTCCGCGCGACAGTCGGGCGGGATTGTTTCGATTTTTTACATTATTGTTTATTATCAGTCTATTGGACTATCTTTGGCGACGCAGTGCTGCGGCGTCGTGGGCGGACAGATTGCGGGAAGGTGGTGTCATTCGCAGTCGGCCTAGCAACCAGCGGTAATCATCCTGCATCAGCAGTTCCGCAATCCGTGTTTGCCGCCAGTCGACCGCGGCTTGGTTAAGGCGCGAAAGCGCCACATCGGCCCCCAGCCGGGCGCGGTGGGCAGCGGTAGCGGTGGCGTAGCGGGCGATGGAATTCTCTTCGACATCGCAGAAATTGCGTTCCACCCAGTAGTCCATGCCAAGCCGTTCTGCGCCATGCACGCCGCGCCCGCGTGCCACTTTCAGCAGGTAGCTTTCCATTGCGCCAAGGGCATAGTGGTTGATCTGCGCAAGCCGGTAATGGGAATGGCCGGGGGCAGAGAACAGCCGCTCTTTGGCATACAGGTCGGGCAGGGCGCGGCCCTCGCCATCGAACCAGCGGGCTTGCGGCAGCCGTTCGGGATCAGGGTTGCGCGGGCGGTGAACGCCCAGCTTGCGATAGGTGCCGTCATTGCGGAACAGCGTCTTGAACATCAGCGCCTGCCAGGGCCAGTGCAGCACGGGCGGCGCCGCCCGCGTGAACTGCGCTGGCACGGGTGCGTCGCGGTAATCCACAATTCCGGCGTTGCCGAACAGCCGCCATGTCAAGGGTATCGCCGTAGCTGCAGGAAGGGCGGTCAAAAGCGCGGCCAGGCTGCCATCGCCCGCATGAATATTCACGAATTCATCGATGTCCAACGGCAGAATCCAGTCGGCCTGTTTTACCAGAGGATGCCTGTCGGCACGTTTCATTGCGGCCCATTGCACGCCGCCGTCATGGGGGGCGGGATTGGGCATATGGGCGATCTCTCCCATTTCCGCCAGGCGGTCCAGCATGGCATCGCTGCCATCCTCGCAATCGTTGGACAGGATCAGGAAATCGGTGAAGCCCACGGCGCGGTGATGCGCGATCCAGTCCAGCAGCAGCGCGCCTTCGTTTCTTTGGGTCAGGATAGCGAGCGCGCGCATGGGTCAGCTTTCCAGATCAAGGTGCAGGGCAAAAGCCACCCGTTCGATTTCGGTCAGTTCGGTTTCCAGCGCCTGTTGGTATAACGCCTCGAACTCCGGATTGTCGTGCAGGGCGTCAGCACGGGTGCGGTGCCATGCGACACCGTGTTCGTGCCACTTGGCAAGCTCCGGGTCAGCCAGCATCCGGTCCATCTCTGCCCGCAGGCGCGGCAGGTTGCGCTGGATCGTGCGGTCGCGGTGATAGGACCAGTCCATCCGCACCCAGTAGTTCAGCCCGATGGACCGGTCGACATGCAGCGCGCGCCCGCGCTGACGTTTGACCAGATAGCTTTCGGCAGAGCGCAGCGCATAATGGTTCAACTGGATCAGGTCATAGCCGATGGAGTCGATCGATGACCGCCAGCCTTTTGTCTTGACCGCGTCGCCCATCGGGCGGCCCGATCCGTTCACCCACAGCACCTCTGCCGCCATCGCCTCATCCAGCTTGTTCGGGCGGTGGCAGGACAGCTTTTCATAGGCGCCGATGTTTTTCATCAGCGTCTTGAACCCCCAGACGGTATGCGGTTTGGGCGCGTATTTCGGCGCGCAGGTGTCGAACTGGCTGATGACGGGGGTATCGGTGAAGGTTTCCACGCCGTTGTGGCCGAACAGCCGCCAGGTCATCGCCACGTTGGTTGCGCCGGGCACACGGGCAAGGAAATCGGGCAG
>JBOFCO010000061.1:0-2778 GCA_051646105.1 Paracoccaceae bacterium | reverse complement strand
CGGCATTTTGAGACGCCTGACCTTCGCACCCGGTTGCAGGACTGGTTGCCAAAGCTGGTGCTGGCCCCGTCGCTGACGGTGGTGCTGCTGTTCGTCTATGGATTCATCGCGTTCAGCGTGGTGCTGTCGTTTACGGGATCGAAGATGCTGCCGAAGTTCAACTTCGTCGGCTTTTCGAATTACGAAAAGCTGTGGGCGCTGGACCACTGGCATACGGCGATTGGAAATATCGCAGTTTTTGCAGTGCTTTACATCGTGATCTGCACGTTAATCGGGCTGACGCTCGCGATCTTTCTGGATCAGAAAATCCGGGGTGAGGGGCTGCTGCGGCCAATCTTCCTTTATCCAATGGCGCTGTCGTTCATCGTGACGGGGACGGCGTGGAAGTGGTTTCTGGACCCGGGGATCGGGTTGGAACGGGTGATGCACCAATGGGGATGGGAGAGCTTTTCATTTACCTGGATCAAGGACAGCGACATGGCGATCTATACGATTGTCATTGCGGCGGTTTGGCAGACCTCCGGGTTCGTGATGGCGATGTTTCTGGCGGGCCTGCGGGGGATCGACAACGAGATCCTGAAGGCGGCGCAGATTGACGGGGCATCGACATGGCAGCTTTACCGGCGGATCGTCATTCCGCTGCTGCGGCCTGCGTTCCTGTCGGCCTTTGTGATCCTGTCGCATCTTGCGATCAAATCCTATGACCTTGTGATCGCGCTGACGGGCGGGGGGCCGGGGCGGGCGACAGAGCTGCCTGCGACCTTCATGTATTCCTACACGTTCACGCGCAACCAGATGGGGATCGGGGCGGCAAGTGCGGTGGTCATGCTGATGACGATCGCGGCGATCATGATCCCGTATCTGTATTCTGAACTGAAGGAGAAAAAGTGATGGCGGCGGTCGCGCAAGATACTGCGGTCAGCACGGGCCGCATCACCCGGGTGTTCATTTACCTTACGCTGCTGCTGTTCGCGCTGTTCTACCTTTTGCCGCTGTATGTGATGGGGGTGAATTCGGTGAAACCCCTGGCGGAAATCACCGGGGGCAACATGCTGGCGCTGCCGCAGGCGTTTACGCTGGCACCCTGGGCGAGTGCCTGGTCAACGGCGCAGATCGGGGTGGAGCCGACGGGGTTGAAGCCGTATTTCCTGAATTCGATCCTGATGGTCGTGCCCGCGGTGGCCATTTCGACCGTGCTTGGCGCGCTGAACGGCTACGTGCTGACGAAATGGCGCTTTCGCGGTGATACGATCCTGTTCGGGCTGATGCTGTTTTCCTGCTTTATCCCGTTCCAGATCGTGCTGATTCCGATGGCGATGGTGCTGGGGCAGCTGGGGCTGGCGGGGTCTGTGCCCGGTCTGATCATGGTGCATGTGGTTTACGGGATCGGGTTCACGACGCTTTACTACCGCAATTACTATGCTGCCTTCCCGACCGAGCTGGTGCGGGCGGCGATGATCGACGGCGCGGGGTTCTTTCGTATCTTCTGGCGGATCATGCTGCCGGTTTCGGGGCCGATCACGGTGGTTTCTGTGATCTGGCAGTTCACCAATATCTGGAATGACTTTCTGTTCGGGGTGTCGTTCGGGGGCACGTCGCAGCCGATGACGGTGGCGCTGAACAACCTCGTGCAGTCATCGACGGGGGTGAAGGAATACAACGTGCATTTCGCAGGGGCGATCATTGCGGCCCTGCCGACCCTTCTCGTCTACATCGTCGCTGGCCGCTACTTCGTGCGCGGGCTGATGGCGGGAAGCGTGAAGGGATAAAAGCTGACTGCCGGGCGGGTGGAGCCGCCCGGCAGTCTTTGTTCAACCACGGGCCCATTGCGAGACAGACACGGGCGAACAACGGAGAGGAATACGAAAATGGGACGAATGTCCATTCTTTCGGCGCTGGTTTTGGGGGTTGCGAGCCCGGTTTTTGCAGAGCCTTCGGTGGAGGTGATGCATTTCTGGACGAGCGGGGGTGAGGCTGCGGCCCTGTCTGCGGTGCGTGACAAGGTGGTTGCGCAGGGTGTGGCCTGGGCGGATGCGCCGGTTGCAGGCGGCGGCGGTGATGCGGCGAAGACGGCTTTGCAGGCGCGGATTGCAGCGGGTGATCCGCCAGCGGCGATGCTGATGCTGGGCCAGACCATCACCGATTGGGCCAGCGAAGGCATGCTTGGCAACGTTGACGCTTTGGCCGATGCGCAAGGCTGGGACGCCGCCCTGCCGCAGGCGGTGAAGGACTTTACAGTGGTGGATGGGCATTATGTGTCGGTGCCGACGAACGTGCACCGGACGGATATGATCTGGGCGAGCAAAGCGGCGTTTGACAAGATTGGCGCGGCCTATCCGACCACATGGGAAGAGCTGAACGCGCTGGCACCGAAGTTTCTGGAGGCGGGGATCATCCCGCTCGCCCACGGCGGGCAGTCCTGGCAGGAAGTCTATATGTTCGAGGCGGTTGCGGCGGGCGTGGGCGGGGCTGACTTCTACCGCAAGGCGCTGGTCGATCTGGACGATGCAACGCTGCGCGGGCCGGAAATGGTGGCGGTGTTCACGCAGCTGGCGGCCCTGCGCGGGATGATTGACGCGAATGCGCCGGGGCGGGACTGGAACCTTGCCTCTGCCATGGTGATCAACGGTGAAGCGGCGATGCAGATCATGGGGGACTGGGCGAAGGGCGAGTTCACCAATGCGGGCAAGGTGCCGGGGGATGACTATGCGTGCATTCCGGTGCCGAAGGCGCAGGGCGATGCTTTCGTTTATCTGGTGAATTCGCTGTCGCTGTTTG
>JBOFCO010000132.1:0-24195 GCA_051646105.1 Paracoccaceae bacterium | reverse complement strand
GGTGTCCAGCAGGATATCTTCCATGATCGACCGCAGGCCACGGGCGCCGGTCTTGCGCTTGATGGCGCGCTTGGCGATGGCCGAAAGCGCGTCATCTGTAAAGGTCAGCGCCACGCCCTCGATCTCGAACAGGCGCTGGTATTGCTTGACCAGAGCGTTCTTCGGCTCTGTCAGAATGGTCACCAGCGCCGCCTCGTCCAGATCGGTCAGCGTGGCAATCACCGGCAGACGGCCGACGAATTCCGGGATCAGCCCGAATTTCAGCAGGTCTTCCGGTTCCAGCTCCTTGAACAGCTCACCCACGCCGCGGTCGTCGTTTTCCTTGACCGCCGCGCCAAAGCCCATGGCGCTGCCCTTGTTGCGCTGCGCAATGATCTTTTCCAGCCCGGCGAAGGCCCCGCCACAGATGAACAGGATATTGGTCGTGTCGACCTGCAGGAATTCCTGCTGCGGATGCTTGCGCCCACCCTGCGGCGGAACAGAGGCCACAGTGCCTTCCATGATCTTCAGAAGCGCCTGCTGCACGCCCTCACCCGAAACGTCGCGGGTGATCGACGGGTTGTCGGACTTTCGGGTGATCTTGTCGACCTCGTCGATATAGACGATGCCGCGCTGCGCGCGTTCCACATTGTATTCGGATGCCTGCAACAGTTTCAGGATGATGTTTTCCACATCCTCGCCGACATAGCCCGCTTCGGTCAGCGTGGTTGCATCGGCCATGGTAAAGGGCACATCCAAAATCCGCGCCAGCGTCTGCGCCAGCAGCGTCTTGCCGCAGCCCGTCGGGCCGATCAGCAGGATATTCGATTTCGACAGTTCGATGTCGCTCGACTTCGCGGCGTGGTTCAGGCGCTTGTAATGATTGTGAACGGCGACCGAAAGCACGCGCTTGGCATGCATCTGGCCGATCACGTAGTCATCCAGCACCTTGCAGATTTCACGCGGGGTCGGCACGCCGTCGCCGGACTTCAGGCCCGAGGTCTTGGTTTCCTCGCGGATGATGTCCATGCACAGCTCGACGCATTCATCGCAGATGAACACGGTCGGCCCCGCAATCAGCTTGCGCACCTCGTGCTGGCTCTTGCCGCAGAACGAACAGTACAGCGTGTTCTTGCTGTCAGAGCCGGTATTATTCGCCATCGTCTACCTCTCGCGGCCTTTCGCCTTGCCGTGGGGGACGGGAACCGCCCCCCGGGGCCGCCCTTGCCGAAAGTCTATGGCAGGGCTGCGCGCTTCACAATGTTCTTTTTTCGCGCGGACTTGGGTGTTGCCCGCGCAAGCAATCACTTCTCTGTATCGGTAGCCTTGCCCCGATCTGTCAGGATTTCGTCGATCAGGCCCCAGTCACGCGCATCCTCTGCTGACATGAAGTTGTCCCGCTCCAGCGCGGCCTCGACCTTTTTCAACTGCTGGCCGGTGTGTTTGACATAGATGTTGTTCAGCCTGTCCTTCAACTTCTGGGTTTCCTGGGCGTGGATCATGATATCCGTCGCCTGCCCCTGATACCCGCCCGACGGCTGGTGCACCATCACCCGGGCGTTGGGCAGGGCAAAGCGCATGCCCTTTTCGCCGGCGGTCAGCAGCAGCGATCCCATGGATGCGGCCTGCCCGATCACCAGCGTCGACACCTTGGGCTTGATGTATTGCATCGTGTCATAGATCGACAGGCCCGATGTCACCACACCGCCGGGGCTGTTGATGTACATGCTGATTTCCTTGGTCGGGTTTTCCGCTTCAAGGAAAAGCAACTGTGCACAGATCAGCGTTGACATGCCGTCATGCACCGGACCGGCCAGAAAGATGATCCGCTCCTTCAGCAGGCGGGAATAGATGTCATAGGCGCGTTCACCGCGGGCGGTCTGTTCGACCACCATGGGCACGAGCGTGTTCATGTAGGTGTCAATCGGGTCTTTCATTGTCGCGCCTGCCTCTTGCTGTATCCGGTCTGATGCCTGTCGCCGGGGGACGTGCCGGCAAATCCCGGCGTAGCTACCCGAACATGATTACCCGAGTCTTAGTCACGCGCCCACGGGGCCGCAAGGGCAACCGGGCAGCCGATTGCACGGGACGATGCCGGACCGGCGACAATCGGGCATTCAGTCCGCCACCGGATCGGCAAGCGCAAGCCCGCCCTCATGCTCCAGAAAGGCCACGACCTCTGCCACCCCCTGCCCGCCGCGCAGATTGGCCATGACGAAAGGTCGCGTCCCCCGCGCCACACGGGCATCGCTTTCCAGAAGCGGCACCGACACGCCGACATGCGGGGCAAGGTCGGTCTTGTTGATGACCAGCAGGTCGGATTTCGTCACCCCCGGCCCGCGCTTGCGCGGGATATCCTGCCCCGCCGCCGTGTCGATGACATAGATGGTCAGATCGGCCAGTTCCGGGCTGAAGGTGGCGGCAAGATTGTCGCCGCCGCTTTCGATCAGGATCAGGTCCAGATCGGGGATCGCGCTGCGCAGTTCCTCAATGGCAGCCAGGTTGATCGAGGCATCCTCGCGGATCGCGGTATGGGGGCAACCGCCGGTTTCGACACCCCGGATACGGTCCAGCGGCAGGGCCTGCACCCGCATCAGATATTCGGCATCCTCGCGGGTATAGATGTCATTGGTGATGACCGCGACGGAACAGCGATCCCGCAGCGCAAGGCACAGCTTTTCGGTAAGCGTGGTCTTGCCCGCGCCGACCGGCCCGCCGATCCCCACCCGCAGCGGACCATGCGCCCCCCGGCCTGAACTGCCTGTCATCTGTTGCTCTCCGTCCGTCAGGTTCTGAACAGCCGCACGTCCTGTGTTTCATGCAGCATCCCGCCCAGATCGCCCATGAAGGTCGATGTGGTCAACTCCCCGACCGGCAGCGTCAGCGCCTGCTTCGACAGGGTCGCAATGTCTGCGCCCAGTGCGGCAAGAACCTGCTGCCCTTCGGTCTGGCCAAGCGGAATGACCCTGACGCCAATCTGCACCAGCGATCCTGCCCAGCCTTGCAGGTAAAGCGCAATCACCGTTTCCGGGTCCACCTGCAACCCGCGCACCGCCCGCCCGACGGCCACGGGCAACGCATGGCCAGCGGGCGATATCCCGCGCAGGACCGCCGCCACCCGGTCGAAGGCAGCACCAAGTGCGACGGTCTCTTCTGCCCGCTCGCGCGACGGGGCCAGCGCCCGCGCGATGGCGTCCAGCGCGGCAAGATCGGCATCGGCCTGCAAGGCATGGGCCAGCAACACCGCATCAACCCGCGCAGCCCCGTGTGACAGCCCGTCCATCAGCCAGCAGCGCAGCCCGTCGGCATTGCCCACGCGACCGGTCGCCACCGCCCATTCCAGCCCCTGCGAATAGGCAAAGGCCCCGGTCGGAAAGGCCGGTGACAGAAGCTGCGTGAGCGTCAGAAAATCGGGACCGGTCATATGTCCGGATCATCGGGCAGGTCGTCGCCATGGTGGTGCGACCCGTGATGGTGCACATGCTTGTGCCTGCCGTCCGGATGGTGGCCATGGTCGTGCCCCATCGTCCTGCCCAAGCCATAGGCGCCGCCCTCTGGCCGGAAGGGCGCCATGATGTCTGTCAGCGTGGCACCCAGCCCGGCCAGCATGGCCGACAGCACGTGATCCTGCCGGATCAGCAGATGCCCTTCGGCGATCTGGCAGGGCGTATGCCGGTTGCCGATATGCCAGGCCAGCCGCGCCAGTGCCGCCGCATCCTTCGCCCTGACCGCGATCAACGGCTCATCAGCGGCCACGATCTCGACGATACGCCCGTCGGAAAGCCGAAAGGCGTCGCCCGGATCAAGGCTGACGGTTTCGGACAGATCAACAAGGAAATCCTCGCCCGTTTCACAGCGCAGACGCTTGCGGCGCAGGAAACGCGCGTCATGGTCCAGATCTATCCGCAGGTTGGCGTTCTTCCATTCGCCGGCGCGCAGAACCTCTTGCGCAAACAATCCCGAACCGCTCATTTCGCGCCTCCCGAACCTGCTAGCCCGACACGGGCTTTGGTCACCGCCGCACGGTGATGTCCACGGCGCGCAATCCATCCCCCATAAGGATACCGATCCCCAGTGCGGGAAGATAGCTGAACCCTTCACGCCGTGACTGGCCTTGACCCGTCAACACCACTGTGGCCAGCATCACATCAAGGATGCAAGCCCCGATCTGCGCGGGCCGCGCCGGGCCGGACTGCGTGGCGATCCGCACCGGCAGTTCGGGCTTGCCGGGCCGCAGCAGTATCGCTTCGTCGTGCCAGTCAAGTCCGGCGCGCGGCTCGGGCAGCGTGGTAATCCCGCCCCTTGGGCGCAGATGTTCCGCCCCGGCGGGGCTATGATGCTCAAGCGTGAACACCCCGCGCGCCATCACACGACGCCAGTCGGCACGGCCATCGGCCCGGTCATGACACAGTTCAATCAGACCATCGGGCAAAAGCCGGTAGCGCGACAACCGCCCGTCAAGGTGCCGCACATGGATGCCTTGCAGCAGATCCTCTCGCCGCAAGGCTGGTCGCACGGTCATCCTGTTCAGCAGCGATAGGCGCGGGCGCGCACGTCATAGGCCGTTTCACGCGGCCCTACCGTTGCGAAAACCACGGTATTCGCCCCCGATTCCAGCGCAGACTGCAAGGCCTGATTGCGGGCATAGGCCAGCGCCCGCTCCCCGATGACCGGGCCATACAGGCCCGGTTCAACCGAGATATCGCTGACATAACGGCAATTGACCACTTCCGCCTCGGTCGCGCTGCGCACGCCCGACACTCCCCGAAAACCGGGATCATTGCAGGCCGTCAGCGCCATCAACGCCACGACCGGAAGCCATGGTTTCATCCTGCTCTCCTCCGGGGTCTGTCGCCCGTATTGGGGACCCGCCCAAGGGAGAGTGTGCGCTGCCTTTGCACACACGACAAGGGAGATCGGCAGGAACCGCGACAGCGATGACCGGGTCAGGTGATCCGGCCGGAAAAGATGCGGTCAACCTCGGCCACCCGCGTCGTGCCGCGTGCGGCAAGGGCCTCGTCGCTTTCGCCATTCAGCTTGCGGATCGCCTGTGCGCGCGGGCCGGTTTCCGCCAGCCAGATCAACACAGCATCGATGCGCGACAGAACGGAATGCACCCGACCCACAAGGCCACGCGCCGGGGTCACAGGAACAGAAGCAGACATTTTCATCCTCACTCATGGGCAACATGCCCTGACGGGAATCTATGCTGCGTCGCGGCAATGTGCAGGGCCTGTTCCTGCCATGCCGTCATGCACGCCCTGCATGGCTGGCGCGAAAACAGGTCAGCCATTCCCCGTCCGCACGAAATTATCAAACTCGCTTCTGGAGTTTCTTTGCAAGCTGGCGTGTCACCTTGAAATCCGCGAAAGCCGTTCGGGTAGTAATAACGTCGACACCCTTCAAGACGCTGGATGGAACAATGTCCTGCATGTCATGTTCATAGTTGCAGCCAAGAACAACTTGACTCAAACGCCCCACCTTATCGAAATCAACGAGGTGGACTTCGCCCACTTCGGACAGCACTTCTTCACACTCAGCTTTCCGCAGAAAAACTCTGGCTTCATTTTCATATGACCAGTGCGAGAACTTGACGGTCGCAAGCGCCAGAACTTTTGATGGATCTGTAACTTTACCTTCCGATACGAATTCATCAGGATGAATAAGCCTGTTCTGGTAGGCAATATGAAGCAGGATACTGTCCTCAACTTCAAAACCCAAACACATTCCGCGATGACAATCTGCGTAATGCGACCAAATAACTGGATTTTCCCATGATTTGCTGAAGCAGATAATTACTTTATCTGCCATCATCTTCGCGCGCCAGTTGTTAAATACCCGCCGGTATTTAGCGTTTGTTCGATCAACAGGACCGAGTTCAAACGGGTCATTAAGTTCTTCAAGAACAGCAACTTTAAGCTTGCGCTGGCGAAGCGCAAGACGCCCCCACTTCGCAGGAAGAAACTTGTATACAATCATTCCAAGTTTCTAAAACAGAAAATACCTTTGCGCCAGCGGCAAGACTTTTGCCGGTTCGCAGGTCAGCAATTCCCCGTCCGCCCGCACCTCATAGGTTTCGGCATCCACCTCCACCTGCGGCATGGCGTCGTTCAGCTTCATGTCGGCCTTGCCGATGCCGCGCGTGCCTTTCACGGGCAACACGTCCTTGGCCAGCCCCAGCGCCGGGCCGATCCCCGCCTCTGCCGCCGCACCCGAGACGAACAGCACCGCGCCGCGTTCCGCAGACCGGCCGAACGCCCCGAACATCGGTCGGGAATAAACCGGCTGCGGTGTGGGGATACTGGCATTGGGATCGCCCATCTGCGCCATTGCAATCGTGCCGCCTACCAGCACCATGTCCGGCTTTGCCCCGAAAAACGCCGGTTTCCACAAGACCAGATCGGCGCGCTTGCCGACCTCCACGCTTCCGATCTCATGCGATACGCCATGCGCGATGGCCGGGTTGATCGTATATTTCGCCACATAGCGCCGGGCGCGCAGGTTGTCGTTCGCGCCCGTTTCCCCCGCCAGCCTGCCCCGCTGCACCTTCATCTTGTGCGCGGTCTGCCAGGTGCGGGTGATGACCTCCCCCACCCTGCCCATCGCCTGACTGTCGGAAGATATGATCGAAAACGCCCCCATGTCGTGCAGGATGTCCTCTGCCGCAATGGTTTCCTTGCGGATGCGGCTTTCGGCAAAGGCCACGTCTTCCGGGATCGAGCGATCAAGGTGATGGCAGACCATCAGCATGTCCAGATGCTCTTCCAGCGTGTTCACTGTGTAGGGCATCGTCGGGTTGGTGGAGGACGGGATCACATTCGGGTGGCTGACCACCTTGATGATGTCCGGGGCATGGCCGCCGCCCGCGCCCTCGGTATGAAAGGCGTGGATGGTGCGCCCGCCGATGGCGGCAAGGGTGTTTTCGACGAAGCCCGATTCATTCAGCGTGTCGGTGTGAATCATCACCTGCACATCCATCGCATCGGCCACGCCAAGGCAGCAGTCGATGGCGGCGGGGGTCGTGCCCCAATCCTCGTGCAGCTTCAAGGCACAGGCGCCGCCGCGCACCTGCTCCTCCAGCCCGGCGGGCAGGCTGGCATTGCCCTTGCCGGACAGCCCGAAGTTGATCGGAAAGGCATCCAGCGCCTGCAACATCCGCCCCAGATGCCACGGCCCCGGTGTGCAGGTGGTGGCGAGCGTGCCATGTGCGGGGCCGGTGCCGCCGCCCAGCATGGTGGTGATGCCGGAATGCAGCGCATCCTCGATCTGTTGCGGGGCGATGAAGTGGATATGCGCATCCATGCCGCCCGCTGTCAGGATTTTCCCCTCACCCGCGATGATTTCCGTGCCCGGCCCGATCACCAGCGTCACCGCCGGTTGCGTATCGGGGTTGCCCGCCTTGCCGATGCCCGCGATCCGCCCATCCCGCAGCCCGACATCGGCCTTGTAGATGCCCGTCCAGTCCAGGATCAGCGCATTCGTGATGACCGTGTCCATCGCGCCCTCGGCCCGGCTGCGCTGACTTTGCCCCATGCCGTCGCGGATCACCTTGCCACCGCCGAACTTCACCTCCTCGCCATAGGTGGTCAGGTCACGCTCCACCTCGATGATGATCTCGGTATCGCCCAGGCGCACCCGGTCGCCGGTGGTCGGCCCGAACATGTCGGCATAGGTGGCGCGGGAAATGCGGGCGGGCATGGAATCCTCCGGGTTTCGTCATGCCAGTCTTGGCGTTGGCGGACACACAGGAAAGCGGCTGACCGGGCCGCATCCGGCTGGGCGGTCGGCACGCCCGATATTCAGGCAGAATGGCAGCAGGAAGGCTTTGATGTCCAAATTTTAGGCATCATGAAAAGCCACATCCCCACTCAAGCAGCGCTTGACGGGGGCGGCGGGGGCGCATATGAACCGCCCACGCTCGGGCGGCGATCCGGGTGGGTGCTTTGCGGTTGTAGCTCAGTTGGTTAGAGTACCGGCCTGTCACGCCGGGGGTCGCGGGTTCGAGCCCCGTCAACCGCGCCACCCGCCCCGGATCGCCCGAGCGTTGCAAATGCAGACCATGCGCGGTTGTAGCTCAGTCGGTTAGAGTACCGGCCTGTCACGCCGGGGGTCGCGGGTTCGAGCCCCGTCAACCGCGCCACCTGTCACATCCCCGGAAATCCATCGTTCTCATAACGGAAACGCATTCCGCACATGATTGTGCACGGAACGGTGACAGTTTTTCAGAAATGCCAGAATTGTATAACGGAGGTGGTCACTGCCCCGGAAGGCGCGGGCCAAGTCGCGTCAGCCGTTTGTGATTCGCGCCGGTCTTTGCCCCGATCGGCGCCATCGCCGCCTGAAACACCCGCGCAGGCGGCGCACCGCGCATCGCGGCCTTCATCCCGTTTTCCCAGCCCCGCAGGAATGTTTCCGGTTTTTCGGCGACCATACGGCTGATTTCCTGCGGTTTCGTCGCCCAGAAGCCCATCATCCCCATCATCCGCATGGCGATGATCGCCTGAGATTCCATCGCGATCTGCGCGATCTGGGCACCGGCAAAGAAGATATCGAAAGGGTTGTGGCTTGATTTCACGAAGGCACCTCGGGGCACGCTGGGACAGGACGACATTACATCGCGCCATCTTGCTGCATCGCCGCAGGCGTTGCCTACCTGAACTTTTGTCTTGGGGGCATGAAATTCGGAAACCCGTCAGGTTTGCCACAAACGCCCGCCATGCCGCCAAACCACGGTATCCGGACGCTGCATTTTTTTGCAGGGGGATCAGGCAGACCGGGCAGCATCCTGCGGCACGGCTGCCCGCAGATCAGACAGGCGTCGCGTGACGGCGCAGCTTGCGGGGCGGTTCTGCCGTGTTTGCAACAGCGGACTGCGCGTCGGGACCGGGTTGCGCAACCGACTGACGCTCGAACAAATCGCGTTCCGCAGGGGCGACGATCCATGTCGACATCGCGCCCATCATCGTCCGGGCATAGCTGCCCTGCATTTCCGCCATGGTGCACCATGCCCGAAAGCCGGCACGCCAATAATCGACCGGAGTAAGCATTTTCATGGTTTCAACCTCCCTTGCCCGCGCGGACCGATGCGGGCCTGTCTTTTGCTGAAATGCGGTTTGCTCTTATTGGTTGTAGCCCGCTGCGGCAATATTTCTTCACCATCGAAACAAAAACGTGACTGCCGACATTTTTGCGAAACAGGCCCCAGTTTCTCTACAGCGCCCCCATGACCGCCGCGTTGAATCCATAAACGGCCCGCGCGCCACCGAAGGGCACCAGATGCACCTCGCGCATCTGGCCCGGCTCGAACCGCACGGCGGTTCCCGCAGCGATGTCCAGCCGCATGCCACGGGCAAGATCGCGGTCGAACACCAGCCCCGGATTGGTTTCGGCGAAATGATAATGGCTTCCGACCTGCACGGGCCGGTCGCCCGTGTTGGCCACCCGCAGTGTCATGCGCGGTGCGCCGGCGTTCAGCTCGATCTCTCCCCCAGCCGGAATGATTTCACCGGGAATCATTTGCCGCCGCCGCGAAAGAAACGCTGCAGGGTAACGCGCAGCCCCTTCCCTGACTTCTGCGCCACAAACAGCGCCAGCGTGATGATCGACAGGGCAACAACAATGATCAACGCCGCATCATCGCCGTGCAGATGCCCTCCCCGCAGGCCGTGGCCAGAGTGGGCAAGCGCGGCACCGGGCAGCGCAAGGATCGTCAGCACAGCAGTTCCGGAATGTCGCATGGTCGTCCTTTCCTGTTTGCTCAACGGATCGGGTGGTGAACGGTCACCAGCTTGGTGCCGTCGGGAAATGTGGCCTCCACCTGCACGTCATGGATCATCGAAGCGATCCCCTCCATGCACTGATCGGCCCGGATGACCTGCGCGCCCGCCTCCATCAGATCGGCGACGCTGCGCCCGTCGCGCGCGCCTTCAACAACAAAATCGGTGATCAGCGCGATTGCCTCGGGGTGGTTCAAGCGGACCCCGCGCGCCAGCCGGTTGCGGGCGACCATGGCGGCCAGGCTGATCAGCAGCTTGTCCTTTTCACGGGGGGTCAGGTTCATTCAGCCTTCCTTGTCTTGTCGGTCATGCCTGCCACACGCGCGGCACCGGTGCGCCCGTCAGAAATTCCACCATCGGAACCAGGGCTCTGCGCAGGCTGAAACCATCCGGTGCCAGGAAACGTGCCACAAGCCGCCCGTCCCAGGCCGAGGCCGCCGCGAGCACGTCGCTATCCGCGCCCGAGACCTGACCCAGCCGATGACGCAACCCGTCCAGCCGCGCCGTCGCATCGGGTGCAAACAGCCCAAGGGTCGCCATCGCACGCGCCTGCCCCAGCAGCTGCGGGGCTGATCTTTGCGCCAGCACCGCCGGATCCAGCGCCTGCGCCTCGATCATGGTCGGCACCCCGCCCCGCCGGATCACCCGCCTGTCTGTCAGCCGCGCACGCAAGGGGTCCTCGCCCCGCGCCTGCCGCCCCAGAACCACGCTTTCCACGAACAGGAACCGCGCATCATCCGCCATATCCACCGTCAGGCAGCGCGAGACATCGCAATCCTCGAACAGGATCATTTCCTGCGGCAACCAATGCAGATCGGCCCTCGCGCCCAGATGCAGGCATGTATCCAGCCGCGCGATGCCACCCGACGTCCGATAAGCCCTTTCGGCGGTCTGTGTCATCGCGGCGGCCCGTGCGCCCGCGCCAAGTTTGATCCGGTAGTCCAGCGCATCGCCGCCGGTCAGCCCGCCCGCCGTATTCAGCAACACCACTTCTGGCCGGTCGCAGTGGGAATTCGGCAGGAATGCCTTGGCCGAACCCTGCTGACGCAGGCCCGTCAACCTTGCGCCACCCTGGCCTGCTGCCATCGTTACCACCACCTCGCCCCGCACCCGCTGCATAGGGCCCGAAATTGGCCGGGGCGTCGTAATATCGATGTGATCGCGCATACCTGCCCTTTCCCTTGCGGGAAGTTTGACCCGGGGGGCGCACCCGGCAATCCGTTACCATCGCTACGGAACCCGTTCCCCCTGACAAGCACCTTCGTGCACAGTTTTCAGGCATCGGCGCATGCAAAGCGGGCGGTATGAAAATATCGGAAGGCTGACGCGATGCTCTGGCAACCCAAATGCTTTTCTGGAATTGTATCTGCATGGACACCGGTCCCAGCATCTATGCCAGATTGTTGCGCAGCCAAAGTGGACCCGCCGCAAGGGTCGGGCGTCGCTTGCCTGCGCTCGTCCTGATCTCGGCGCTCGGCATAGTGGCTCTGCCGGCCAAGGCGCTGGAAACGGTCACACTTGCCTTGGGCGATATGCCGGCAGAGCTCGCCGACAGCCTCCGCCCGGCCTCGGCACTACAAACCGCGCAGACCGAGGGCGTAACCGACGGGCTGGATATCCTGACCGCCGCACAGGGCGATTATGGCCGCCTGCTGACCGCGCTTTATGCCGAAGGATATTATTCCGGCGTCATCACCATTCGCCTTGACGGGCGCGAAGCCGCCGAAATTGCCGCCCTTGATGCACCAGCGCGGTTCCGGCGTGCCGAAATCACGGTGCGCCCCGGCCCCCGGTTCACCCTCGCCGATCCGCGCATCGCGCCGCTTGCACCTGGCAGTCACCCGTCAGCAGAATTTGCAACGGGGGCCCCGGCTCTTGCCGGAAGCGTGCAATCGGCCGTGACGTCGGCACGGGAAGACTGGCGCAATGCGGGCCATGCAAAGGTGTCCGTGGCATCGCAGGACATCACCGCCGATCATCGCCGGGCGCTGCTTTATCCGCGGATCAAGCTGGCCCCCGGCCCGAAAGTCACCTTCGGCCAATTGCGCATTTCCGGCAAAAGCGCAGTCAGGGCCGAACGTATCGCGGAAATCGCCGGGTTTCCGACCGGCCGCCAGTTCGAACCACGCAGGCTGGACCGCGTGGCCGAACGCCTGCGCCGCACGGGTGCATTCCGGTCTGTCACCCTGACAGAGGAAGATGCGCTGCGCGCGGGCAACCTGCTTGACGTGACTGCCGCCCTGACGGACATGCCGCCCCGCCGTTTCGGTTTCGGGGCCGAGATCGCCTCGACCGAGGGGGTAGAGCTTTCCGGTTACTGGATGCACCGAAACCTTCTGGGCGGCGCGGAAAACCTGCGCTTTGACGGGCGTATTTCCGAAATCGGCAGCGATGGTGGCGCGGATTACAGCCTGTCCGCACAACTGACGAGGCCGGGAACAGTCACACCCGACACCACCGCATATTTGCGGGCCGAAATCGCCCATACCAACGACCCCGACCTGCAATCCGATTCCGGGAACATCGCCATCGGCCTGCGGCAGGATTTCACCGTGCGGCTCAGCGCCGAAATCGCGCTGAGCTATTCTTATTCCGACATCACCGACGCGCTTGGCAGCCAGCGTTACCGCAACCTGTCGGTGCCGCTGTTGCTGGAATACGACCGACGCGACGATCCACTGAACGCCACGGGCGGCTATTACGCCAAGGCCGAGGTGACGCCCTTCCTTGGCTTCGGCACCACCAGTTCCGGCACAAGGCTGACCTTCGATGCCCGCGCCTATCGTTCTGCCGGCGATGACACCCTCGTGACATTCGCGGGCCGCTTCAGGCTTGGCTCCATCCAGGGGGCGGGCGTGGTGGGCACGCCGCGCGACTACCTGTTCTATTCCGGTGGCGGCGGCACCGTGCGCGGCCAGCCTTTTGAAGCGCTTGGCGTCTATGTGCTGCGTGCCGACCAGCGCAGCGGCGGAACCCAGTTCATCGGCCTGTCGGGCGAGGCGCGGGTGAAGCTGCGCGGAAAGCTGTCGGGCATGGCCTTCTATGATGCTGGCTATGTCAGCGCGACCGGACTGTTCGACGACAGCGGAAATTGGCATTCCGGGGCGGGGATCGGCATCCGCTATGATACCGGCATTGGCCCGATCCGTTTTGACATCGCCGCCCCGGTCAGCGGCGACACCGGCGACGGCGTGCAGTTTTATGTCGGCATCGGGCAGGCGTTCTGATGCGGTGGCTGCTGTCCGGCCTTGTTCTTTCCCTGGCACTCGCGGCGCCATCCTTTGCACAGGACACCGCCGAAGAGGATCGCGGCTGGCTGACCGAGTATCTGGAGGAAACCTTTTCCGACGTGGGGCGCGACGTGCGCATCGACGGTTTCGCTGGCGCGCTGTCCGCCCGCGCGACGATGGACCGCATGACGTTTTCCGATGCAAACGGCATCTGGCTGACCCTGAACGATGTGACGCTTGACTGGAACCGCAGCGCGCTGCTGTCGGGCCAGGTCGAGGTGGCGGAATTGACCGCCGCCGAAATCATCGTGGCGCGCAGACCCTTGCCCGCGGATGGCCTGCCCGCGCCAGAAGCTTCGGCCTTTGCCCTGCCCGATCTGCCGGTGTCCGTGCAGATCGACACGATCCGCGCCGACCGGGTTTCGCTAGGCGCGGGGGTTATTGGTCCGGCCAGTGAACTTGCGCTGGAAGGCACCGCCAGCCTTGCCGAAGGCGAAGGCAGCGCCAGACTGACCGCGACTCGCATCGATGACATCCGTGGCGACCTGCGGCTTCAGGGCAGCTTTTCCAACGAAAGCCGCATCCTGTCATTGGACCTGTCGCTGGACGAAGCGGCGGGTGGCATCGCGGCCAACCTGACCGGCATTCCCGGCCAGCCCGCGCTGGCATTGTCGGTCAAGGGCAGCGCGCCGGTCGACGATTTTACTGCCGACATTGTTCTTGCCAGCGACGGCACGGAACGGCTGCGCGGCACCGCACGTCTGGGTGCAGAACAGCAGGAAAACGAAGCCCCCACCCGCCGCTTCGACCTTGACGTGACCGGCGACATCGCCCCGTTATTCGCGCCGGACTATCGTGATTTCTTTGGCGACAGGATCGCGCTCAAGGCCGGCGGCATCCGCCTGCCCGACGGCGAAACCCGGCTTGACACTCTTTCAATTGCGGCACAGGCGCTTACGCTTACGGGAAGCCTGCGCGCCGATGCGGATGGCGTGCTGCAACAGGCCCTGCTGTCGGGCCAGCTTGGCGGCGAAGACGGCGCGCCGGTAACGTTGCCGCTGTCCGGGCCGGTCACGGACGTGCGGTCGGGCAGTATCGATCTGCAATTCGATGCCGCCGCGTCGCCTGACTGGGGGCTTTCCGCACGGCTTGACGGGTTTACCCGGCCCGACCTGTCGCTGGATGAGGTATCGCTGACCGGAAGGGGCCGTATCGACCCGGCGACCGGCGGTATGTCTGGCAACATCGGTTTTGATGCAGCCGGGGTGCACCCTGCCGACACCGCGCTGGCCGCAGCACTCGGCGACACCGCCACGGGCAACCTCGACTTCGTCACCGAAAACGACGCGGTGACGGTACACGGCGTTACGCTTTCTACCCCGACGCTGGATCTGACAGCAAATGGCCGGCTTGCCGGGCTTGGCAATGCCTTCACCTTCACAGGGGCCGGAAATCTTGTCGCCGCCGACCTTGTTCGCTTTTCGGCACTGGCCGGACGGCCGCTTTCGGGCAGCGTGACCATAACCGCAACGGGCAGCGCCTCCCCCCTGACCGGCGCTTTCGACCTGGACTCCGACATCGTCGCTGCAAATCTGACACTGGCAGAACCCCGGCTTGATGCCCTGCTGCGGGGTCAGTCGACGATCCATCTTTCCGCGCGGCGGGACGATATCGGCACCCTGATCCGCGAACTGACGCTACAAGCCGCAACTCTCAGGGCCGCAGCCACTGGCCTGATCGCTTCGGACAATCGCGACCTGACCGCCGATCTGGACTTCACCGATCTCTCCGCACTTGGTCCGGGCTACGGCGGTGCGCTGACCGCAACGGCACGATTGACCGGCGAAGGCGACGCCTTTCGGATCCAAGCCAAAGGCACCGGCCAAAGCCTGCGGCTTGGCAATGACAGTGCCGATCGCCTGCTGGCCGGGCAGACCGCACTGACGCTTGATGCGACGGCAGAGGGCGGAAACCTTGCCATTCGTTCCTTCGATCTGACAAACCCGCAGCTTTCCGCGCGCGCCGGTGGATCGCTGGTCGATGGCAGGGGCAGCATCGACATCGACGCGCGGCTTGCCGATCTGGCCCTGCTGGTGCCAGAGTTTCCGGGGCCGCTGACCGTAACGGGCCAACTGACCTCGGGCGGCACTGACTACGGTCTGGCGCTGGACCTGACCGGGCCGGGCGGGACCGATGCCCATGTGCAGGGCAGCATCGCACCCGACCTGACGCGCGCCGATCTGGGGATCACGGGCCGCGCGCAGGCGGGGCTGGCCAATCCCTTTATCGCCCCCCGGGCCGTTCAGGGGCCGCTCGCCTTTGACCTGCGCCTGAACGGGCCTTTGCGGCTGGCCTCGCTTTCCGGGCGTGTTTCAACAGCAGGCGCGCGCCTTTCCGACGATACGACGGGCCTGTCGCTCTCAGGCATTGATGCAAGCGCCGATCTGTCTGGTGGCAATGCAAGAATTACAGCGGGCGGCGCCGTGAATGGCGGCGGACGGGCCGAGGTGCAGGGAACCATCGGGATCGCCCCACCAAATACAGCGGACTTGAGCCTGCAACTGGAAAGCGCCCGCCTGCGCGATTCCGCGCTTTATGATGCCCGCATCAGCGGCAACCTGGCCCTTGCGGGTCCGCTTGCTGGCGGGGCGCGGATCAGCGGCGCCCTGCGTGTGGATGAGGCGGAACTGCGCCTGCCCGATTCCGGCGGCGCCGCCAGCTTTGCCTTTCCCGATCTGCGTCACGTCAACGACAGCGGTCCGGTGCGCCTGACCCGCCAGCGCGCCGGGCTGGACAGTGTCGCCACCGGAGCCCCGCGCAGCGCCGCCACTGGCCCGACCTTTCCGCTGGATGTGACCGTCACTGCACCGGGGCAGGTGTTCATCCGGGGTCGTGGCCTTGATGCCGAACTGGGCGGAACCGTCAGACTCACCGGCAGCACGGCAAATGTCGTCCCCTCTGGCGAATTTGCGCTGATCCGCGGGCGGCTCGACCTGCTGGGCAAGCGCTTCACGCTGGATGAGGGTTCGGCTGAACTGCGCGGCGCGCTGTCGCCCCATATCCGCCTCACCGCCTCGACCGAGGCGGACGGCGTCACCTCCGCCATCGTGATCGAGGGGGATGCCGCCGCGCCACAGATCAGCTTCACCTCCTCCCCGCCCCTGCCAGAGGAGGAGGTCGTCGCCCGCCTGCTGTTCGGGCGCGGCCTTTCCAGCCTGTCGCCCCTACAGGCGGCACAACTGGCATCGGCGATTGCCACGCTGTCCGGCAAGGGCGGTGCCGGGATCATCGACAAGCTGCGTCAGGGGGCAGGGCTGGATGATCTTGACGTGACCACGACAGAGGACGGCGCCGCCCAGCTTCGCCTGGGCAAATACCTGTCCGACAATCTGTATACCGATGTCGAGGTCGCTTCCGACGGCACCTCAGCCATCTCTCTCAACCTTGACGTGACCGAAAGCCTGACGGTGAAAGGCACGCTGGATTCGGGCAGCGGTGGGGGAATCGGGGTGTTTTATGAGCGGGATTATTGAGGTAATAAGACCAGTATACCAAAAAGGCAAAGTGTTCGTGACAGGTCAGTATTGCCAAGCATTCTTCTTGAAAAGCTCAACTTCTTCAGGGGTCATAACCTCGGGAGCACTTGCCGCGTCCTTCACTAGAATATTTTTAACATTGAGCGCTGCCACGAGTTTCGCGGTGCTGATCCAGCTATTGTTCCAAAGCTCAACACTCTGCCCATTTACGATGCGGCATAGATGTTCTTTGCTATCATACTCAATGCCTACGGCCTTCGGCTTGGTGACACGCTGAAGCCATACCTCTAGGTAGCCGTTGTAAGGCACTCTGCTCATCTTTTGATAGACCTTATTCCAGATAGTTGATTTGTGTTCCTTTGGCGCCAACGAAACCAAATGACTTAAGATACCAGCTATAGCTGGAAATGTTAGAGGAGAGACGGAAGCGATATCCGTTGCTATAGCAACCTGGACTTCCAGATCGTCAGGCGGAGCCTCTTGTTCAATTACCTTCGTGTGAAGGTCCGCAAGAAGACGCCTTAGAGCACCGCTATTCGGATAGCGCCGTCCGAAGGTGTGAAGTCTAAGAAGTTGCTTTTGGAGTGTCTGGGCGTTTGATACCCCCAAATCTTGCAGGTCTATTCCTGCCAACTTGTCCGGCTTAATGGAACCCTCGATAACGTTGGTATTAATGAATGTTTTGGCCACGCCAAGACGCATTCCCACTGATCGAAGGTGATCGCTGACAACCTTGAGAAGCTCCTCTGCTCTAACGTCACTATTTGTGAAAATACGGTAGTCATCACGATATCTGAGAATGCGAAAATCTTTCGCCTCACCCAACGCGGAAGTTATCAGCTCATCAACGTATCCAAGTACCAGCTCCGCAATGAAGTCCATAAGTACGGAGCCTTGTGAGATTCCGTTCGTCTGGCCGTATCGACCGGCACGTATGAAATCATCTACCTTGTTACCCAGTAAGTCACTTTTCTTTGCCTTCTTCGCGTTCTCAAGACCATGCAAAGCCCAAGCAATACTGTGCGTGTATAGCGAACCGTAGCAGTCTGTGACGTCAGTATGCAGAACATGGCTGAACTCAAGCGAGAATTCGAGAGACCGCTGCTCGACAGCTTGCCACCAATGACGCACCTGTGCGGCCTGATCTTTCTGATGATCATCAGATACTACAGGGGAACTACAGCAAATTACAACCCCTTGATTGAATGCTGCCATTCGGGCGGTTACATGCGGCCAGTTCTCATCGGAGCAGATGAGGTTCACTAGAGAAACGTAGATCGCGGGATGCATCAATTCATAGGGGCGCCAAGCGAAGCGCCCATCCTTATTTGCAACAAAGCTATAATTCACGTCCGATAGTAAATCAGGATTGCTAGACTTGTGTGCGTTAAAATATCCTCCCGACAAAACACTATTGACATCTTTTAGGATCGGCTCGAAGCTTATATAGTTGGGAAAATCACCATTAAAGTAACTGCTGCCCTTTAGGAAATGATCTTTAGCTTCTTTTGCACTCAAGTCGATAAGCTTTTTCATTGAAGAATCTCACTATTTCACCGGAATCACTCTAATTATAGTATAAATGAATACAACGGAAATTTAACAACCAAGACAAGAAAGTCATGGTGAGCGGATGTCATAAAAAGTGCTATCACGTGGCGAGACATTGGTCGTTTGACCTGCCATCCCTATAGTCTTCTAGGTAACCGCGTTTTGAAATGGCCCGCAGGTGGGCGCTGCAACGGTTGCGGTCGGCACTCTATGGTGTCCTGGCCTGTGGAGGATGGGGTGTGCAGCGTTGCAAAAGCGCCCGCCCATGGGGGCGGACGGGCGCTGGCCAGGCGGCGCCATAAGCCTCGATTCCGGGCCAAAGGGCCACCCCCTCACGTCACCCCATGCCGCACCTGAAACTCTGGCAGCCGCCACTGTTCTTCTGCCATCACCTTTGCCAGCCTTGCCACCGACGCGTCGATGTCACCCTCGTCCAGATACAGCGGCGTGATGCCGAAGCGCATGATGTCGGGGGCGCGGAAATCGCCGATGACACCCGCCGCGATCAGCGCCTGCATCGCCGCGTACCCTTCCGCAAACTTGAACGAAACCTGACTGCCCCGCTGCCCCGGATCGCGGGGAGAAGCCAGAACAAGCTGCGGGCAGGCATGTTCCACCCCGGCGATGAACCGCTCCGACAGCGCAATGGACCGTGCCCGCAGATCGGCCATGTCCACCCCTTCCCAGGCATCCAGTGCTGCATCCAGCACGGCAAGTTGCAGGATCGGCGGTGTGCCGACCCGCATCCGCGCCACGCCCGCGTCGGGGCGATAGCCGGGATCGAAGGCAAAGGGCGCCTCATGCCCTAGCCAGCCCGACAGCGCTGGTTCCGCCACCCCGGCCAGATCAGGACGGACGTAGATAAAGGCCGGCGCGCCGGGGCCACCGTTCAGGAACTTGTAGGTGCAGCCTACAGCAAATTCCGCCCCGCACCCGGCAAGGTCCACCGGAACCGCCCCCGCCGAATGTGCCAGATCCCAGATCATCACCGCGCCCGCCGCACGGGCCTTTGCGGTGATCGCCGCCATGTCATGCATCCGGCCCGTTCGGTAATCGACCTGCGTCAGCATCACCGCCGCCGTATCCGGACCTATTGCATCGGCCACACTTTCCGGCGGTTCCACCCGCAGCTTATGCCCGCGTCCCATCGTGCGGATCAAACCCTGCGCCATGTAAAGATCGGTCGGGAAGTTCCCGGAATCCGACAATATTTCCCGCCGATCCGCGTTCACCGCCAGCGCCGCCGCCAGTGCCTGATAGACCTTGACCGAAAGCGTATCGCCGGTGGCCACGCTGCCCTGCGGCGTACCGATCAGCCGCGCGATCCGGTCGCCGACCCGCATCGGCAGCGCCATCCAGCCCGCGCGGTTCCAGGCGGTGATCAGCATGTCACCCCATTCCCCGGCAATCACCTGTTGCGCCCGCGCCGCCGCCGACTTCGGCAATGGCCCCAAGGAGTTGCCGTCCAGGTAGATCACGCCCTCGGGCAGGTGAAACAGGGCTTTCGTGGCGGCAAAGTCGGTCATTGCTTCGGCTCCCTGCGCAGGATGTATGTATCCATGATCCAGCCGTGCCGCGCCCGTTCTGTGGTGCGGGTGGCGACAATGCGCGGCGCAGCCTCGGCCAGCGGGCCATGATCCAGAACCTGCTCCGCCATGCCCAGAAAGGCGCCCCACCAGATCATCACGCCCGCAGGATCGATCCCCTGAAATGCGCAATCCCCATCCAGCATCACCACCAGCGTATCGGTGCAATCAGGCCAGCGTTGATCACGCAGCCGTCGCCCGGTCGTCACCAGAAACGGCGCGCCGACAGTGTTCAACGGTATGGCATGTGCCGCCGCCAGCACCTGAATCGCCGTGATCCCGGGCACTACGGAAACCACGATTTCTTGACCCGCGGCCTTCAGCCGACCGGCGATGCGAAGGGTGGAATCGTAAAGTGCCGGGTCGCCCCAGACCAGCAGCGCGGCACGGCCCCCATCCGGCAGATGCGCGGCCAGTGTTTCGGCCCAGACGCGGGCAATTGCGTCGTGCCAGTCATCAACCCCGGTGCGGTAATCGCCGGTGGCATCGCGCACCGGCATATCGAATTCGGCAATCCGCGCCGTCTCTGGCAGGTATCGTGCGCAGATGTCGCGGCGCAGGTCGGCCAGATCGTCCTTGTCCGCCCCCTTGCGCGGCAGCATCACCAGATCGGCTTGTTGCAGACGGGAAATCGCTTCGCCGGTCAGGTGATCGGGGTTGCCGGTGCCAATGCCGATCAGGTCAAGCTTCATGCCGCAACCGCCCGCATTGCTTCGGAAAACTCGCCCCGCGCCATCAGCGCCCTGCAGCGGGCGAAGCGGCCATCGGCATAGGCGCGGAAATCGTCGGCGGGGTTGCCATCGGCAAGCTGGATCAGCCCCCAGAGCGTCCACAGCAGATCGCACATCGCCTTGTAGATCACCATCCGTCCCCGGTCGGCGGCGGGTGGCTTTCCCCCGAAATAGGCGCGCAGCATTTCTTCTTCCTGCGCGGTGTCAAATCCTGCTTCCACGGAAAGATCGCCCAGATCCCACATCGGGTCGTTCATGCCCGAATATTCCCAGTCGACGATCCACATCCGGTCACCGGTATCCAGGAAATTCTCGCACAACGGATCGCAGTGGCAGGGGGCGAGCGGCACGGGGTGCGCGGCCAACACGCGACGCACCGCTTCCGCCTCTGCCACCACATCGTGATAGCCGTCGGGCAGCGCCACGTCCCGGCCCGCCAGCAGGGCCAGGTAGCTGTCGATCATCGCGAACAGTTCGAACCGGAACGGGAACGCCGCACCCGATGCATGCAAGCGCGCAAAGGCCGCCCCGGCGCGGCCGGGTGCGCCCGCGCGGTTGCGGAAGCCATCCGGTGTCATCGTCACTGCTCCGTCGATGAACCGCGTCACCATAATGCCCCGCGCCGGATCGCTGGACAGCACTTCGGGGCTGATCCCGGCATCCGCCGCCGCCCGCGCTGCGACCGCCTCATTCGCGCGGTCGATATAGGCCTCGGTCCCCACACCCGGCAGGCGCAGCACGGCATCGCCCGCGCGCCACACGGCGTTGGTCAGCCCGCCCATCCGCAGCAGCGGCCCGTCGTATCCCGCCAGCGACGGGATCGTGGCAAGGGCAGCGCGGGCGGCAACCTCGTCGGGTTCGATCATGGTGCGGGTTCCTTTCCGTTTCGCCCTCGCTATCATGGCTTGCGACAGGGATAAATCCAGCGGGGATGACATGGCAGCCGAGAAACACGATGGGCCGCTTGCGGCGGTCTATGGGGCCACGAACCCGGCAGAGGTGGCCCGCGCCTATGACGGCTGGGCTGACAGCTACGAGGCTGACATGCGCGCCTCGGGCTATCGCCACCCGGCGATCTGTCTGGCGCTGCTGGCGCGCCATGTGCCCAAAGGCGCTGGCCCGGTTCTGGATGCGGGCGCGGGCACCGGGCTGATCGGCGAATGGCTGGGCCTGATCGGCTATCCGCAGGCAGAGGCGCTGGACCTGTCCGAAGGGATGCTGAACGTCGCAAAGGCCAAGGGTGTCTATGCAGCCCTGCACCGGGCGGCACTTGGCGGCCCCCTGCCCTTTGACACAGGCAGGTTCGCCGCCGTGGTATCGGCGGGCGTGTTCACCACCGGCCATGTCGGGGCCGAAGCCCTGCCGGAACTGATCCGGGTGACGAAACCCGGCGGCCCGATCGTGATGACGGTGAAGCAAAGCCTGTGGGAAAGCGGCTTTCAGGCGGCGCTGGTCAAGCTGGCGCAGAACGGTTCCATCGCCATTGCCGAAAAGACTGCGCCCTATCTCTCCATGCCAGGCGATCCGGCAACAACTCCCAGCCTGTGTGTCGTGGTCAAGGTCGCGCCCTATGCCCTGGGCAACAGATTTTCGGGGTCATAGAAGGGAACAAGGGAAATCGAGGCGTCAAATCCTTCGTTTGCAACGATGATTTCGTATCGCCCCGCCGCCAGCCAGTCGTCGCTGACACCGTCCGCGTTGCGGATATAGCCGTACCCAAGCGGCGCCCCGACGGTATACCCATATCCGCCCGAGGTGAGGTAGCCCACCGGTTCGCCATCCCGCAGGATCGTTTCGCGCCCGACCAGCACCGCAGAGGGATCATCAAGGCGAAAGCCTGCGAAGCGTTTTTTCAAGGAGTGGCCAGCCACAGCCTGCAACGCAGCCTTGCCAATGAAATCCGCGTTCTTCTTCACCTTCACCGCCCAGCCCAGACCGGCCTCGAACGGCGTGTCATTGGGGGTGATGTCGGATGACCATGCGCGGTAACCCTTTTCCAGCCGCAGGCTTTCCAGTGCCCGGTAGCCCACGGGCCGGATTCCGTGGCGCGCACCTGCCGCCGTCAGCGCATCGAAAACGGCCTCCATCGCCGCGATGGGAACATGCAGTTCCCATCCCAGTTCGCCGACATAGGTAATGCGCAGCGCCCGCACCTGCGCACCAGCGATGGTGATTTCCCGCGCCGTGCCAAAGGGAAAGCCCGCGTTCGATACATCGGCATCCGTGGCCGCCGCCAGAACATCCCTTGCGCGCGGCCCCATCAGCGCCAGCGTGCCCCAGCCTTCCGTCACATCTTCCAGCCGCGCATCGCCGGTCAGATGCTCTGCGATCCATGCCGCGTCATGGCTGCGGAACCCGGTGCCGGTGACGACATAGAAGCGATCCTCGGCAAGCCGCGTCACGGTCAGGTCGGTCTCGATTCCGCCCCGACTGTTCAGCGCCTGCGTATAGGTGATCCGCCCCGGTTGCCGCGTCACATCGCCCGCAAAGATGAGATCGAGCGCGGCGGCAGCATCCCGCCCTGCAACCTCATACTTGGCGAAGGAACTCTGGTCGAATATCCCGACCGCGCCGCGCACATGCGCGTGTTCCTGCCCCACCGCATCGAACCAGTTCTGACGACCCATCGAATATTCGTCCACCGCTGCCATGCCGTCAGGCGCAAACCAGTTCGGGCGTTCCCAGCCCAGCTTCGATCCGAACACAGCCCCCATCGCCTTGAGGCGCGGGTAAAGCGGCGATGTCAGCGCGGGCCTGCCGCTTTCATATTCCTCATGCGGGAAGGCGACGGTGTAATGCTTGCCGTAGGCTTCCGCCGTCCGGGCCGCCACCCAATCCCTGTCGCGGTGCAGGTCGGAAAAACGCCTTATGTCCACCGCCCACAGGTCAAGCGGTGCCTCGCCGTTGACGACCCAGTCGGCCAGAACCCAGCCCGCCCCGCCGCCAGAGGCGATGCCAAAGGCGTTGAAGCCCGCACCGACATACAAGTTCATGCATTCGGGCGCCGGGCCAAGGATGAAATTCCCGTCGGGCGTAAAGCTTTCCGGGCCGTTGATCATCTGCCGGATGCCGGCATTTTCCAGCGCCGGAACCCGTGCGATGGCCTGATCCATATGCTGTTCGAAATGGTCGAAGTCGTCGTCGAACAGGCGGAATTCCCAGTCGTCCGGCACATCGCCGGTTGTCCATATCTGCGGGTTCGGTTCATAGCCGCCCATGACCAGACCGCCGACCTCTTCCTTGAAATAGGTGCGGCGGTCGGGGTCTCGGATCGTCGGCGCGTCGGTCGCGAGCCCGTCGATCCTTTCGGTAATGATGTACTGGTGGCGCACGGGTTGCAGCGGCACGTTGATCCCGGCCATCGCCCCCACCTGCCGCGCCCATTGTCCGGCGCAGTTCACCACCTTTTCGCAGGCGATGTCGCCCCGGTCGGTCCTTACCGCCGTGATGCGCGGCCCGTCCATCACGAAGCCCGTCACCCGCACGCCCTCGATAATGCGCGCGCCGTGCATCCGGGCACCTTTCGCCAGGCTCTGCGTGATGTCGGATGGGCTTGCCTGCCCGTCGGTCGGCAGCCAGCTTGCCCCGATCAGATCGTCCACTTCCATCAGCGGCCACATCCGTTTCACCTCGGACGGCGGGATCAGGTGCATTTCCATCCCGAAACTTTTCGCCGTGGTGGCAAGGCGGCGATATTCCGTCCAGCGGTCTTCTGTCGTGGCCAGCCGCAGGCAGCCGGTCATCTTCCAGCCGGTTTCAAGCCCGGTCTCTGTCGCCAGCCCCTTGTAAAGATCGACCGAATATTT
>JBOFCO010000220.1:0-17407 GCA_051646105.1 Paracoccaceae bacterium | reverse complement strand
GGATATCAAAGGAAACATCCTCGACCCCTACAACCGGGCCTTCGCTGGTTTCGAATTCCACCCGAAGTGTCTTTACAGAAACGAGCGCTGGCTGGTTGGTATCTAGCATCGGGCACACTCCGGCTTTCGCCCAAGGCTAAGCTGGCCGGGGTACGGCTGTCAAATCGGGCAAGGCGAACAAAATCCCGTCACAGCGAAACAAAAAGCGAATGTTCCGCTATGTCGCAGGGTCAACTTGCGGGCGACGCGGGCTAGGGCTTGCTTTTTGAAAAAATCTGGTTCGACATCGGCGCAGGCGCCTGCACGCACCGCAGGCCCGATCAGGTGAAAGGACGCGCCGGGCATCTTGTCTCAACTGACAGACATGACACCGCATGGCCCGCACCGGGGGATCGCTGCCCTTCGGAAAGACGACCCGCGCACCAATCCAACAAGGAGAACGACATGACAAACACATCTCGACTGATGGGCAAGCTTCTGGGAGCCGCGGCTGTCGCGGCGCTTGCCCCTTCGCTGGCCCTTGCCGAACGCGGCACCGATGGCGAGCTGAAAATCCTGCAATGGCAGGCTGCCTCGACGATGAACCAATACCTGTCCTCGGGCACGAAGGATATCAACGCATCGTCGCTCGTCAGCGAACCGCTGGCCAGCTTTGACGTGCAGGGCAACGTGATGCCGCGCCTGGCGGCGGAGGTTCCGACGCTTGAAAACGGCGGCATTTCCGAAGACCTCAAGACCATCACATGGAAGCTGCTGCCCGATGTGAAATGGTCGGATGGCACAGCCTTTACCTCAGATGACGTGGTGTTCACGGCCGAATACTGCATGCATCCCGAGGGCGGCTGTGCGCAGCTTTCCAAATTCGAGGGCGTAGAGAAGGTCGAGGCGGTCGATCCCCTGACGGTAAAGATCACCTTCAAGGAACCGAAGACCAATCCCTATTCCGCCTTTGTGGGCGCGCTGGCCCCTGTATTGCAAAAAGCCCAGTTCGCGAACTGCCTTGGCGCAGCCGCGTCCACCTGCACGGATGCGAACTTCATGCCGATCGGCACCGGGCCGTTCGTCATCACCGAATTCAAGACCAATGACGTCGCCGTGTTCGAGGCCAACCCGAATTACCGCGATCCGGCCAAGCCCGCCTTTGCCAAGGTTACGCTGAAGGGCGGTGGCGATGCCGTCGCGGCCGCCCGTGCCGTGATGGAAACCGGCGAATTCGACTACGCCTGGAACACGCAGATTCCGCCGGATGTTCAGGCCCAGATGATCGCGGCCGGAAAAGGCAAGTTCATCACCGCCTATGGCGGTCTGGTCGAACGGCTGGAAACCAACCTGACCGATCCGTCGTCCGACCTGCCGGAAGGCGAGCGTTCGACGTCCACGCATCCGCACCCGTTCCTGACCGACATCAAGGTGCGGCAAGCCCTGTCCATGGCCATTGACCGCACTGCACTTGTGGAAATCGGCTATGGAGAGGCCGCGCGCCCGACCTGCAACCTGGTTCCCGCGCCGGAAGCCTATGCATCCGACAACACCGCCTGCCTGACGCAGGATCTGGAAGGTGCCAAGAAACTGCTGGAAGAAGCCGGCTGGACCGATACCGACGGTGACGGCATCCGAGACAAGGATGGCAAAAAGCTGTCGATCCTTTACCAGACCTCGGTCAACCAGATCCGCCAGGATTTCCAGGCGGTGATCAAGGGTTGGTGGAACGAGATCGGCGTCGAGGTAGAGCTGAAATCCATTGATGCCTCGGTGTTCTTCGGCGGCGATGCCGGTTCGCCGGACACGTTCCAGAAATTCTACGCAGACATCGAAATGTATGCGAACGAATGGGATGGCACCGACCCGCAGGGCTATCTGGCGCAGCTGACCTGCGAAAAGGCCCCTTCGCCCGCAAACCAGTGGCAAGGCGAGAACATGAACCGGTTCTGCGACCCGGCCTATGATGCCCTGATCAAGGAAATGCTGGCCACCGCCGATGCAACGGCGCGGGCGGACATCATCAAGAAACTGAACGACATGCTGACCAAGGACAGCTTCGTCGTCATTCCGCTGGCGAACCGCGCCCGCTTCTCGGCCATTTCCAACACCCTCGGCGGTGTCGAAATGGGCGCCTGGGATACCGAGTTCTGGAACGTCGCCGACTGGCACCGGATCAAGTGATCGTCTGAACCCTGCCCCCGCCGCCGCCGTCGCAGCTTGCGACAGCGGCGGCGGTCGTGCATTCATTCGGCCCCGAGGACCGGACCGCCCATGATTACCTATATCCTTCGACGGCTGCTGATTTCCGTGCCGCTGCTGCTGGTCATCAGCCTGATCATATTCCTTATTCTCGAGCTTTCACCCGGCGACCCGATGAGCGACGTGCCGTTGACGGTACCGCCCGAGGTCAAGCAGAAGATGCGCGAGGCTCTTGGCGCAGATCAGCCCTGGCCGGTGCGTTACGTGCTGTGGCTGAAGCAGTTTTTCATCATCGAACCGCTGAACCTGATCCAGCAGATGACCGGCTGGCAGGTCGCGCCTGATGCGCAGCGCATTGTAAGCTGGCAAACCCGCAGCCCGGTGTTTGACGTGATCGCGGAACGGCTGCCGCAGACACTGACGGTTATGGGAGTTTCCTACCTGATCGCTGTCATGATCGCGCTGCCCATCGGCATCCTGTCTGCCTACAGGCAATATTCGTGGTTCGACCAGATCGGCACGTTCATTTCGATGGTCGGGTTTTCGGTGCCGACCTTCTTTACCGGTGTCCTGCTCATCGTCATCTTCGGCGTAAAGCTGCAATGGTTCCCGACGATCTATGACACAACGCTGCGGGTGACCGACTGGGCAAGCTTCACCGCGCAGGTTCGTCAGATGGCGCTGCCGGTTGCCGTGCTGGCGCTGTTCAACGCTGCCCAGATCAGCCGGTTCATGCGGTCGTCCATGCTGGATAACCTGCGTCAGGATTATGTGCGCACGGCCCGCGCGAAAGGACTTGGCGAAGGCCGCGTGGTGCTGGGCCATGTCTTGCGCAATTCGCTGATCCCGGTGGTCACCGTCATCGCGCTGGGTATGCCCACCATCTTTGGCGGCGCGATCGTGACCGAACAGATTTTCAAGATCAACGGCATCGGGCAGCTGCTGATTTCAGCGATCCACGTCAGCGACGTGCCGATGGTGCAGACGCTGACCTTTATCTTTGCGACGCTGATCGTTTTCTTCAACCTGGTGGCCGATGTGCTTTACGGCCTGCTGGACCCGAGGATCCGCTATGACTGAGGCGACAACCGAGGCGGGCGCGGTCAAGGCCACACCCGAAAGCAGCCAGTGGGGTGATGTCTGGCGGCAGTTCCGCCACCATCGCGGCGCCATGTTCAGCGTGTTTCTTCTGGGGCTGATTCTGGCGACCATCCTGCTCGGCCCGTTCCTGTGGCGGGTCGATCCGGCTTTCATCGAAACCGACCCGCTGAAGATGCTGAAGCTGCGCAATCAGCCGCCAAGTTGGGCGCATCCGCTGGGCACCGACCAACTGGGCCGCGATATGCTGGCGCGAATGATGGCGGGTGGAAAGATATCGCTGGCCGTGGCGATGACGGCGATGGCCATCGCCATTACCCTGGGAACCACGATCGGCGTTCTCGCGGGCTATTTCCGCAGGCTGGACGGCATCCTGATGCGGTTGGCGGATGTGTTCCTGGCGCTGCCGCTGCTGCCGCTGCTGCTGGTCATGGTGCTGTTCTTTCGCGACACCCTGTCGCGCTGGTTCGGGCCAGAGGCAGGCATCTTCATCCTGATCGTGACGGCAATCGGGCTGACAAGCTGGATGCAGACCGCGCGCATCGTCAGGGGAGAGGTGCTGGCGCTGAAAGAGCGGGAATTCATCCTTGCCGCCGAATCCGCCGGAACGCGCCCGCTGAAGATGGTCGGGCGACACATCCTGCCGAACGTGCTGTCACCAGTCATGGTCGCCGCGACGCTGGAGATTGCCAATGCAATCATCACCGAAAGCGTGCTTTCCTTCCTTGGCCTCGGTTTCCCGCCCGATTTCCCGACATGGGGGCGCATCCTGTATGACGGCATCGATTTCATGCAGCAATCGCCGGAACGGGTGATCTGGCCGGGCATTGCCATTTCGCTGACCGTGCTGACCGTGAACTACATCGGTGACGGGCTGCGCGATGCGCTGGATCCCCGGGCAAGGCGGCGCTGATTTTCGCGTCGCACGCCGCTGCGCCTGATTTCAATTCATTCATGTCATCGATTTTTTGCCTTCCCGCTTTGAGGTGTCGCCATGACCGGATCGCGCGCGCCGGACAGCAGCCAATGGGGCGATATCTGGAGGCAGTTCCGCCGTCATCGCGGCGCGATGGCCAGCGGCTGCCTTCTGGGGCTGATCGTCTTTGCTATCCTGATCGGCCCGTTCCTGTGGCGGATCGATCCCGCCTTCATCGAATCCGATTCTGAAAAGTTGCTGAAATCTCTCAACCTGCCGCCAAGTCTGGAACATCCGCTCGGAACAGATCATCTGGGCCGTGACATGCTGGCCCGGATGATGGCAGGCGGCAAGGTTTCATTGGCGGTGGCCCTTACCGCCGTCACGATCGCTGTTGGGGTCGGGACATCGATCGGGGTAACGGCAGGATATTTCCGCAGCCTCGATGGCCCGCTCATGCGGATGGCCGACGTCTTTCTGTCGCTGCCGGTCTTGCCGCTTTTGCTGGTCATCGGCCTGTATTTTCGCGATCCCTTGGCCTGGTTTTTTGGACCGAAGGCCGGGACATTCATTCTCGTCACGACCACCATCGGCCTGACAAGCTGGATGCAGACCGCGCGGATCGTGCGGGGGCAGGTTCTGGCCCTGAAACAGCAGGAGTTCATGCTCGCCGCCGAAGCTGCCGGGACGCTGCCCAGCAGGATGATCGCGCGGCACATTCTTCCGAATGTCCTGTCGCCGATTGTGGTCGTTGCAACGCTGGAAGTCGCCACGGCCATCGTTACCGAAAGCAGCCTGTCTTTCCTCGGCCTCGGCTTTCCGCCGGACTTCCCGACCTGGGGGCGCATCCTGTTCGACGGGGCGGATTATATCGAACGGTTTCCCGAACGGGTCATCTGGCCGGGAATAGCCATTTCGCTGATGGTGCTGACGGTGAACTACATCGGCGACGGGCTGCGCGATGCGCTCGACCCGCGGGCAAGGCAGCGCTGACAGCACGGGCGGCGGGCCGGCCCTTCGACATCTGGAGCCGGACCGAAACGGTCAGTGCATGGCACGGCGGATGCGACGCACCATCGCCCAGACGCCCAGCATGACGGGCGGCACCAGCAGCGCGGTCAGCCAGCTTTTCGACACATGCAGCGCCTCGGCCAGTGGCAGTAGCAGATAGCCCGCCAGACTGACGGCGTAATAGCTGATGGCAACAACAGACAGGCCTTCGACCGTGTGTTGCAGGCGCAGGGCCAGATCGGCGCGCCGGTCCATGCTTTCCAGCAGTCTCTGGTTCTGGGCCGAGCGCGACACATCGACCCTTGTGCGCAGCAGGTCGGCAGCGCGCTGGGCGCGGTCGGTCATCTGCTCCAGCCGCCGTTCCGCCGATTTCACCGTGCGCATGGCAGGGTCATAGCGGCGGGCGAAAAACTCGCCAAAGGTTTGCAGGCCAAGAAAGCGGCTTTCGCGCAGCACGGCGATACGTTGCAGGGCGATGGCCTCATAAGCGCCGGTCGCGCCGAAGCGGAAGGAATGCTGGGTCGCCAGGCTTTCCAGACTGGCCGAGATGCGCAGCAATGCGTGCAGCGTCGTTTCGGGCGGCGCGGCATCATCGGTCATTGCCGCAACAAGGCCGGTGAGGTCAGGGTCAAGCGCGTTGAGATCGGCGTTAAGCTGTCGCGCCCGGCCAAGGCCCAGCATCGACATGGCGCGATAGGTTTCCAGTTCGCACAGCCGCTGGATCACGCGGCCAACCCGCGCCGGGCCGGTATCGGGCCGCACGAAGACGGCAAAGCGCATCTGGCCAGCAGCATCAACGCGAAAATCACCGGCAACCACCGCCGCCTGTTCCAGAATCCACGCTGCGGCAAGGCTTTCGGGAACGAACCATTCGGCCAGCTTTCTCCTCAGATCCTCCGGGTTTTCGGGCAGAATCTCAACCCGGATCGATACGGCGGCGATGCGCCCCCCCGGCGCACCGGCCAGCCAGTCGGGCGCGAAAACCGAAATCAGCGCCGGGTCGAAAGGCCGCTCGGACAGACCGGGGGTGAACACCGAATAGGTCACGAATTCGGTGTGGCTTTCCCATTTCAGCGTACCGCGCCCCAGCGGCCCGGAGTGATGCGTCGCCCCGGACTGGGCATGGGCGGCCCCGTGGCGGTCAAGCAGGGCCAGCAGATGCGCATCGTCGCGGGTGCGGTCGCGCACAGCCGCCGCACCGGTTTCCTTGAAGGCGACATAGACCGCCTCGCAAGGGGCCGCGACCGACGGGAAGGGCCGCGCGTGAAGTTCGTTCACAAGCGCATAGCGCAGGGGGTGGTCGGCGGTGTTCGACATGGGTGGTTCCGGGCCTGAGTGTTCAAGGGATTCCAGAACGGGGCGGCAAAATCACCTCTAATCGACGGGCTGCCACGGCACACGGACGTATACTTGCAAGCGGGCAACGCCTTGCCCGCGAAAGGAAAGGGCCCCGCCAAACCGGCGAGGCCCCCTGTTTTCGGCAGATTCCGGTCAGTCGATCATCGGCAGCAGGCTGTCGAGCGATTTCTTCGCGTCGCCGTAGAACATCCGGGTGTTTTCCTTGTAGAACAGCGGATTTTCGATGCCGGAATAGCCGGTGCCCTGCCCGCGCTTGGACACGAACACCTGCTTTGCCTTCCAGCATTCCAGAACCGGCATCCCGGCGATGGGGCTGTTCGGATCTTCCTGCGCCGCCGGGTTCACGATGTCGTTCGACCCGATGACGATGGCGATGTCGGTCGAGGGGAAATCCTCGTTGATCTCGTCCATTTCCAGCACGATGTCATAGGGCACCTTCGCCTCGGCCAGCAGCACGTTCATGTGGCCGGGCAGACGACCCGCGACGGGGTGGATGGCAAAACGCACCGTCTTGCCCTTGGCCCGCAGCTTGCGGGTCAGTTCCGACACCGATTGCTGCGCCTGGGCCACCGCCATGCCATAACCGGGGATGATGATGATACTGTCGGCATCGTTCAGTGCCGCCGCCACGCCTTCGGCATCGATGGCGATCTGTTCGCCGGTGATTTCCATCGCCGGGCCTGTGGTGTTGCCGAAGCCTCCCAGAATCACGCTGATGAACGACCGGTTCATCGCCTTGCACATGATGTAGGACAGGATCGCACCGGAAGAACCGACCAGCGCGCCGGTCACGATCAGCAGGTCATTGCCAAGGGTGAAACCGATCGCCGCTGCCGCCCAGCCGGAATAGCTGTTCAGCATCGACACCACCACCGGCATGTCGGCGCCGCCGATGCCCATGATCAGGTGATAGCCTATGAAGAAGGCGAGCAGCGTCATCAGCAGCAGCGCCCACATGCCTGCCCCGTTGAAATACAGGATCAAGAGCAGCAACGACAGAACCGCCGCGCCTGCGTTCAGCATATGCCCGCCGGGCAGTTTTACCGCCTTGCCATCGATCTTGCCGGCCAGCTTGCCAAAGGCCACGACCGATCCGGTAAAGGTGACCGCCCCGATGAACACACCCAGGAAAACCTCGACCTTCAGGATCGCGACCTCGACCGGGGATTTGTGGGCCAGAACACCTGCAAAGCCGGTCAGCGCCTGACGCGCGGCCTCGTCCATACCCTGAACGCGGCCCAGATCGATATGGGCGTTGAAGCCGATGAACACGGCAGCGAGGCCGACAAAGCTGTGCAGCGCCGCCACAAGCTGCGGCATTTCGGTCATCTGCACCCGCAAGGCCACAAACCAGCCTGCGGCGGCGCCCGCGATCACCATAAGCGCGATCAGCCAGCTGTGACCGATGCCGGGGCCGAAAATGGTGGCAAAGACCGCCAGCGCCATGCCCGCGATGCCATACCACACGGCGCGTTTGGCGCTTTCCTGCCCTGAAAGGCCACCCAGCGAAAGGATGAAGAGAATGGCCGCCGCGATATAGGCGGCCGAGACGATGCCCATGCTCATGGTTTTCCCCTCACGATTTCTGGAACATGGCAAGCATCCGGCGCGTAACCAGGAAGCCGCCGACGATGTTGATGGTGGCGATCAGCACCGAAATGCCCGCAAGGATCGTGACGATCCAGCTTGCCGAACCGATCTGAAGCAGCGCGCCGATGATGACGATACCGGAAATGGCGTTCGTCACTGCCATCAGCGGCGTGTGCAGCGAATGGCTGACATTCCAGATCACCGAGAAGCCGATAAAGCAGGACAGCGCAAAGACGATGAAGTGGGACATGAAACTGGCAGGGGCAAAGGCCCCGACCAGCGCCATGATCAGCGTGCCGATGACCAGAAGGCCGATCTGCTGACGTGTCTGCGCCTGAAAGGCCGCCGTTTCCTGCGCGCGGCGTTCCTCGGGCGTCAGTTCCTTGGGCTTTTCCTTCGGCTTCTGCACCGCGATCGCCTGCACCTTGGGCGGTGGCGGCGGGAAGGTGATCGCGCCGTCATGCGTCACCGTCGCGCCCCGGATCACGTCATCTTCCATGTTGTGATCGATAACGCCATCTTTCTTTGGCGTAAGGTCGGTCAGCATGTGCCGGATGTTGTTGGAATAAAGCGTCGACGACTGCGCTGCCATGCGGCTGGGGAAATCGGTGTAGCCGACGATGGTCACACCGTTGTCGCTGACCACCTTCTTGTCGGGCACGGTCAGGTCGCAGTTGCCGCCACGTTCTGCAGCAAGGTCAACGACGACCGATCCCGGTTTCATCAGGGCGACCATGTCGGCCAGCCACAGCTTTGGCGCATCGCGTCCGGGGATCAGCGCGGTGGTGATGACGATATCGATCTCGGGCGCAAGCTCGCGGAACTTCTTCAGTTGTGCTTCACGGAATTCGGGGGAGGAAGGCGCGGCATAGCCGCCGGTCGCGGCCCCGTCCTGCGCCTGTTCTGCGAAATCCAGATAGACGAATTCCGCACCCATCGATTCGATCTGCTCGGCCACTTCCGGCCGCACGTCGAAGGCATAGGTGATGGCACCCAAACTGGTCGAGGTCCCGATGGCGGCAAGCCCCGCGACGCCCGCACCGATCACCAGCACCTTGGCCGGCGGCACCTTGCCCGCCGCCGTCACCTGCCCGGTGAAGAAGCGTCCGAAATTGTTCCCCGCCTCGATCACCGCGCGGTAACCGGCAATATTCGCCATGGACGACAGGGCGTCCATCTTTTGCGCGCGGCTGATGCGGGGCACCATGTCCATCGCCACCACTGTCGCGCCCTGCTTTTCCGCAAGTTCCAGCAACGCCTTGTTCTGCGCGGGCCAGAAGAAGGAAATCATCGTCTGGTTCCGGCGCAGGCGGCGCACCTCTTCCTCGACCGGGGGGCGGACCTTGACCACCACCTCGGCGGCGCGGAACAGCTCTGCCGCGTCGGGCACGACCGTTACCCCTGCGGCGGCATAGGTGGCATCGGAAAACCCGGCCCTTGTCCCCGCACCGGATTCGATGAAGCAGCTGTGACCCAGCTTCTGCAACTGCACGGCAGAATCGGGTGTCATAGCCACCCGGTTCTCGCCTTCGAAAATCTCTTTAGGTGAACCGATCTTCACGTGTTTCCCCCTCGCTCAGCCAGCCGGAACCGCTTGCGCCGCCTTCGTCAGACAGCGCTGTGCGCAACTTTCTTTCACATGCACATGCATGGGATGCAACAGCCGATTGATGCGGGATTTACAGCCAGCGGCGCACGCGCCCTGCCCATTGGTCGTAGGCTAATCCGAAGGATGCCGCCAGACGCGCCTCCTCTGCGCTAATGAAGCGACGAGTGATGATTGCCATGAACAGCGGCAGCAGCAGGATGACCGACACCGCCCCCCACCAGAGCCCCAACCCCGCCAGGATCATCGCATCGGCCAGATAGATCGGGTTGCGCGTGATCGCAAACGGGCCAGAGGTCACAAGTGCGGCAGGCATCTCATGCGGGATGACCGTCGTGCCTGCCCGCATCATCCAGAACGCAGCCACCAGCAGCAGCCCGACACCCGCGAAGATGAAACCTGCGCCGACCACCCGTCCCGTATCGCCAAACCCGGCCAGCGGCAGCCAGCTTGCCTGAGCCCAGATCAGCGCCACAAAACCCGCCAGCCAGACGGGGGGCCAGTCAAGATGCAGGCGTTTCATGTTTTCTGTTTGCCTCGCTGCATTGTGCGGGTCTCTTTGCTTGGAAATAACCCGGCCTTTCCTGTCACAGACCCCAAATCCGCCGGGCGTTGGTCCGGTAGAACCTTTCCCTTTCGGGCGCGCTTGCGCCCGCACACAGCGCCCTTGTGGCCGCCACCCAATCAGCCAGCGATCCGCCCAGCGTGCACACCGGGCTGTCCGATCCCCACACGACCCGATCCCAGCCAAAGCAATCAATCACCGACTCGACATAGGGGCGCAGGGTTTCCAGCCCCCAGCCCGGCCCGCCGGTATTGGCCAGCAGTCCGGAAACCTTACAGGCAACATTTGGGCGTCGCGCCACATCGGCCAGCGCCGTCCGCCACGGCGCAAAGCTGCCGCCCGCCACATCGGGGTTGCCGCAATGATCCAGCACGAACTGCACATCCGGGGCCGCGTCGACCAGCGCTGCGGCAAGTGGCAATTGCCGGGCTGTCATGCAGATATCAAAGGGAAGACCCGCCGGACCAAGGGCGCGGATGTTGTCGCGGAACAGGGCCGATTGCGACAGGTCGTCCGGCACCACATGCAGCACGCGGCGCAGGCCGCGGACTACCTCCCTGTCCAGCCGGTCGAGCCAGTCGCGAAATCCGGGTTGTTCGGGTCGCGCCGCAGCGATCGCGCCGCGCACCAGCCCGCCCGCCATCGCCTCGGCAACCATTTCCGTCTCGCGCCCCATGTCGGATTCGGCCACGTCCACTTCCATGTGCAGCGCCGCGCCGATGCCAAGACGGGCGGCGGCGGCGGCGTAGTCGGCCAGGGTCGCATCAGCATTCAGCGCGGGCACATTCGCCAGCCAAGGATAGGACAGACGCCCGCGGTCGATCAGGTGCAGATGCGTGTCGATCAGCGTTTCCATGCCCTGTCCCCCATCCGGATGACTTCCATATATCAAACCCCGGTTCATCCTTGGCGATTTTTCTTCCGCACAGCCGGTGGTGATGTCTATACCGGCAGCAAGGAGACCCGGATGCAGGACACCAGCCCGCCCGACCAGAAATACCGTGCCCCTGCCCTGTCCAAGGGGCTGGATATCCTTGAAATGCTCGCCAGCGAAAGCGAAGGGCGCACGCAGGTCGAGATCGCCAAGGCCCTGGGCCGCACGACATCCGAGATTTTCCGGATGCTGATGGTGCTGCGTCAACGCGGGTATGTGGTGCTTGATGACTCCTCGGACCGTTACGCGCTGACCACAAAACTGTTCGAGGTGGCGCATCGCCATCCGCCTGTGCGGCGGCTGACCGCGCTGGCCGGGGACGAAATGCAGCGCCTTGCCAATCGCATCAACCAGTCCCTGCATCTGGCGATCCTGCACAGCGGCAAGGCACTGGTCATCGCGCAGGTGGACAGCCCCGACAACAACGTCACCTTTGTCCGCCTCGGGGCGCAGGTGCCGCTTTACGACAGCGCTTCGGGCCGTGTGCTGGCCGCATGGCTGGATGAAACCGCGCTTGCCGCGCTGCTTGATCTGGCCGGACCGGAAACGGACGGCAGGCGCGGCAGGTTTCTTGCCGATCTGCCAAAGCTGCGGGAAAACGGGGCCTGTATCAGCCCGTCGCTGATGATCGAGGGGGTGCTGAACATATCCGCCCCGATCCGCGATTTCAGCGGCAAGGTCGTGGCGGCCATGACGATCCCCTTTGTCCGGCGCCTGGCAGGCGGCACAAGCACCGACGCCGGCCATTGCGCAGCGGAGTTGCAGGCCATTTGCCAGCGGCTGTCACGCCAGCTTGGCGCGCAGGCGCATCAGTAAACGTCAGGCCATGCGCCGCCGGGCCACGCGGCCAAAGGCGGCAAAGTCATGCACCGCCTTGCCAAAGGCCGCGAACAACGGGCGCGATACCGGATCGCTGGCCGCGTTCCATTCCGGATGCCACTGCACCGAAAGCGTGAATCCCGGCGCGCCCGCGATATGGATCGCCTCGGGCGTGCCATCCGGGGCGCGGCCTTCGATCGCAATCCGCGCGCCGGGGGTGCGGATTCCCTGCCCGTGCAGCGAATTGGTCATCACTTCCTCTGCCCCGAAAAGCTGGTGGAACAGGCCGCCGCGAACCAGTCGCACCGGGTGGCGCAGGCCGAATTTTTCCTCAAGCGACCCCTCCGGCGGCATCCGGTGGTTCATCCGGCCCGGAAGGTCGCGGATTTCCGGGTCAAGCGTGCCGCCCATGGCCACGTTCACTTCCTGAAAACCACGGCAGATGCCAAGAAACGGCTGGCCGCGTTCGACGCAGGCCCGGATCAAAGGCAGCGTGATCGCATCGCGGCAGCGGTCGAAATCGCCATGGGCGGGGGTTTCGTCCTCTCCATACTCCGAAGGATGCACATTCGGGCGCCCGCCGGTCAGCAGAAAGCCGTCACAGGTTTCAAGCAGTTCCTCGACAGTGACAAAGCGCGGATCAGACGGGATCACCAACGGCAGGCAACCGGAAACTTCGGAAACTGCCTGCGAATTCATCGTCCCGCCGGAATGCACCGGATACTGCTCGTTCAGAAGCCCGGAATTGCCGATGATGCCAACGATGGGGCGTGCCATGCCCAAACCTTTCCGTTTCCGACGCTTGCGGGTTCTGTGCCCGTTCACCTGCCTTTGCCCAAGTATGCAAATCCTTGCAGGCGGAAAAAGGGCGGAATGGTCACAAAACCTTCAATTTGACGCAACATTATGCAGGAAACCGCAAGAATTCTGCCATTGCCCGCATTTCAGCCGCGCAGAAAGGCGTGGAAAACCGCATCAAAGGCCGCAGGACGCTCCAGATAGGGCGAGTGGCCGCAATCCTCCAGAACAGATGTTTCCACCCTGCCGCCCGCCTCGGCATACGCGCCCAGCGCTTCTTCCGTTTCATCGATCATCAGCTGCGGCGGCATTATATCAGCACCCGGCCAGCCCGGCACCGCGCCCATCGCCCCCAGCGTGCCAATATCAAAAAGAGAGCCATCGGCCACAACGGGATCATCCGCCCCGCGTATCCACAGGATCGGTGGCTTGCGGGCAATCCGGGTAAAGGCCAGCGGATGGGAATGGTAGAGCGGCGACAGGGCGTTGATCGGGCCGTAGATACCGGGCGCGCCGCCGGGCCAGTTGGATGACCGGCGGGAATCGCCGGGATAGGCATGATCGCCCAAATGCTGGGCCAGCGCGGCATCAAGCAGCGTTGCGATTTCGGCCGGAACGAAGGGCGGTTTCCAGACATAGGCATTCAGCACCGACAATGGATGTGACGGACTGTCAGTGCCTTTTGCCCCGGCCATCATCAGCCGCACGAAATCCGGGTTCACCGCCGCTGCCCCCGATCCGGCGCCATCTGCAAAGGCCGGGCCACCCTCGGGCCCCACCGCGCCGAAGCCATAGGGTGATGCCGGCGCGACCTGCGTCAGCGACAATACGCGGGACGGGTGATCCGCCAGAAACCGCCACAGCACCCCGCCACCCAGCGAATGCCCGACGACATGCGCTGCCTTGATCCCCAGAACATCCATCAGCGCAGCCAGATCGTCGGAAAAATCGCCCATGCCGCGCGTGGCATCGACAACCGCCGCCGGGTCGGCCCCGCCGTAGCCGCGCAGGTCCGGGGCAATGCCGCGAAACCCTTCCGGCAGACGGCGCATGGTTTCGGCCCACCAGACCGCACCTGACAGGTTCCCGTGCACGAAAATCACCGGAACTCCACCATCTGCTCCGCAGAAAAACACATCCGTTTCAAGGCGTTTCGACGCGATCCTGTTCTTTTTCATTGTCTTGCCTTCACCTCACGCCGCCGCGCGTGCAGCACGGGCTCCGTATATCCCGACGGCTGCATACGACCCTTGAAAACCAGATCGCAGGCAGCCTGAAATGCCACGCCGTCAAAGCCCGGCGCCATCGCACGATAACCGAGATCGTCCGTATTCTGCCGGTCGACCACCACCGCCATCTTCCGCATCGCGGCCATGACCTGCGCTTCGGACACGACGCCATGATGCAGCCAGTTGGCCAGCGCCTGCGATGAAATCCGGCAGGTCGCGCGATCCTCCATCAGCCCGACATCGTGAATGTCGGGCACCTTGGAACAGCCCACGCCCTGATCCACCCAGCGCACGACATAGCCCAGAATACCCTGCGCATTGTTTTCGACCTCGGCCGCGATTTCATCGGCCGACCAGTTCACCCCATTCGCCAGCGGAAGGGTCAGCAGGTCATCCAGCCGCGCGGGGCGTTTCATTCCCACGATTTCGCATTGCCGCTCAAAGACATTGGTTTCATGGTAATGCGTCGCATGCAGCGTCGCCGCCGTGGGCGAAGGCACCCATGCGCAGTTCGCCCCGGCCTTTGGATGCGCGCCCTTTGCTGCCAGCATATCGGCCATCAGGTCGGGCATCGCCCACATGCCCTTGCCGATCTGGGCCCTGCCCGAAAGGCCGCAGGCCAGCCCGATGTCGACGTTCCGATCCTCGTATGCGGAAATCCACGCGGCGGATTTCATGTCGCCCTTGCGGATCATCGGCCCCGCTTCCATCGATGTGTGGATTTCATCCCCCGTCCGGTCAAGGAAACCGGTGTTGATGAACGCCACACGTTTCTTTGCGGCACGGATGCATTCCTTGAGGTTCACACTTGTCCGGCGCTCTTCGTCCATGATGCCCAGCTTTACCGTGCCGCTGGGCAGGCCCAGCGCCGCTTCCACCCGGTCGAAGATCTCGCAGGCGAAGGCCACCTCCTCCGGCCCGTGCATCTTGGGCTTCACCACATAGACGGAACCGGTGACAGAGTTGCGCGGCCCCGATGTTTTCCGCAGGTCATGGATCGCGCAAAGGGTGGTGACCATGGCATCGAGCAGGCCTTCCGGCACCTCGTCGCCGTTTTTGTCCAGAACAGCAGGGGTGGTCATCAGATGGCCGACATTCCTGACCAGCATCAGCGCCCTGCCCTTGACCGTTACGCTGCGCCCCCCGGGCGCCGTATATTCGGCATCGGGGGCAAGGCGGCGGGTAAAGATTTTGCCGTTCTTCTCCACCTGTTCGGCCAGATCGCCTTTCATCAGACCCAGCCAGTTGGCATAGGCCAATGCCTTGTCCGGGCCATCGACGGCGGCGATGGAATCTTCGCAATCCATGATCGATGACAGCGCGGATTCCAGCCGGATGTCGGAAATCCCGGCGGGGTCATCACGGCCAACATCCGTTCCCCGGTCGACAAGGATTTCGATCATCAGGCCATTGTGGCGCAACAGGATCGCCGTTGGCGCATCCCTGTCGCCCCGCCAGCCGATCAGTGCCGCCGGGTCACCGAGGCCAATCTGCAAACCGTTGGCCCCGACAGAAAAAGTATCGTCATGTACGGTCATTTTCAGGGCGTCTTTCCAGCTTGCCCCTGCCAGCGGCACAGCCCGGTCAAGGAAATCCTTGCCCCACGCCACCACCCGCGCGCCCCGCGCCGGATCATATCCCTTGCCTAACGGCAGGTCGCCCAAGGCATCGGTGCCATAAAGCGCATCGTACAGGCTGCCCCACCGCGCATTGGCCGCGTTCAGCGCATAGCGCGCGTTCATCACCGGCACCACAAGCTGCGGACCGCAGATGCTGGCAATTTCCGGGTCTGTCTGCCCGGTTTCTATGGTGAAATCCTGACCCTCGGGCAAGAGATAGCCGATGCTGGCCAGAAAGCCGCGATAGGCCGTCGCATCGTGGGGCTGTCCCCGCCGCGCAAGATGCCAGTCGTCAATGGCCGTTTGCATGGCGTCACGCTTGGCCAGAAGGGTGCGATTCCTTGGACCAAGATCATGAAAAAGGGTCGCCAGCGCGGACCAGAAATGATCGGCTGTTATTCCGGTGCCCGACAGTGCCTGCGTTTCGATAAGGTCGGCCAGCGCGCTGTCCACCGCCAGCCCATGCCGTTTGTTGCGCGCCATAATCCGCCCCCAAGGATGACTCGTGCCGGGCAGAGTGCCGTCTTGCCAAGTCCTTGGCAACCGGCCCTTTCCCCCACATAGCAGCATTGCCGGTTCAGATGACACGGACAAGTCATCACGGCGTGGCTTGCGTCCGCGTCGCAGGCAGATAGGCTCTGGCGAGTGAAGCTAACGGAATTCGCCCATGACCGCCCCCACCCGCCTTGCTGACTATCAACCCTTTCCTTTCGTGGTGGCGGGCGTCGCGCTCATCTTTCGGCTGCATCCCAGTGCAACGCGGGTTCTGGCGGAACTGCACCTGGCCCCCAACCCGGAGCGGCCCGGACGCCACGACCTGCGACTGGATGGTGAAGGCCTGAAGCTGGTCGCGCTGGCACTCGATGGCAAGCCGCTGGTGGTGACGCCGGATACCGAGGGGCTGACGATTCCGGCCAGCGCCCTGCCCGATGGGCCCTTCACCCTGACGAGCGAGGTAGAGATCGCGCCAGAGGGCAATACCGCGCTGGAAGGGTTGTACATGTCAAACGGCATGTATTGCACGCAATGCGAGGCAGAGGGTTTTCGCCACATCACCTTTTACCCCGACCGCCCGGATGTGATGGCCCGCTTCCGCGTCAGGATCGAAAGTGATCTTCCGGTGCTGCTGTCGAACGGCAATCCCGGTGCTTCGGGCAAGGGCTTTGCCGAATGGTCCGATCCGTGGCCCAAACCCGCCTATCTGTTCGCGCTTGTGGCGGGCGATCTGGTGGCCCATTCCGACCGTTTCACCACGGCTTCGGGCCGCAACGTGTCACTGAACATCTGGGTGCGCAGGGGGGATGAGACGAAATGCGCTTATGCGATGGACAGCCTGCTCCGGTCGATGCGCTGGGACGAGGTCGAATATGACCGTGAATACGATCTGGACGTGTTCAACATCGTTGCGGTTGACGATTTCAACATGGGGGCGATGGAAAACAAGGGACTGAACATCTTCAACTCCCGCTACGTTCTGGCCAGCCCGGAAACCGCGACCGACACCGATTACGAGAATATCGAGCGCATCATCGCGCATGAATATTTCCACAACTGGACAGGCAACCGCATTACCTGCCGCGACTGGTTCCAGCTTTGCCTGAAGGAAGGGCTGACCGTGTTCCGCGACCAGCAGTTCTGCCAAAGCCAGCGCTCGGCGGCGGTAAAGCGGATCGAGGAAGTGC
>JBOFCO010000191.1:0-1726 GCA_051646105.1 Paracoccaceae bacterium | reverse complement strand
GATGTCCAGTTCGCGCGCCACGATCATCGCGGGCACAAGGCCGCCGCGCGTGACGGCCACGACCGCGCGCCAGTCTGTGCCGTCCAGCCGCCAGGCAAGCGCGCGGGCGTCGCGGTGCAACTGGTCCCAACTGACGTGGAAACCCTTTTCGTGGGGCAGGCGGTCGATCATGGCGGTTCCTTTCAGGGGCGCAGGATCAGCGACAGACCCAGCAGGCTGATGGCCAGGCCCGCCGCGCGGTCGATCCAGAATTTCGCGGCATAATACCTGCGCCGCAGCCAAGGCAAAGCCATCAGTGACGCCAGCGCGGTATAAAACGCCAGTTCGATCGAAACCGCCGTCGCGTAGATCGCCAGCTTGTCGCCCGCCGTCAGCCACGCGGGAAAAATCGACAGCAGCACCGCGGAATAGAACAGCGCGGGCTTGGGGTTCGACAGATTCAGCATCAGCCCGCCCAGGAACCCCATCCCACGGCTGCCTTCCGCCGGGTCGGGCAACGGGTCATGGGCGTGACGCCACATCTTGAAGGCGATCCAGACCAGATAGGCCCCTCCGACGATTTTCAGCGCCACATAGGTCCAGGGCAGCGCGCGAAAGATCACCGTAAGGCCCAGCAGCGCAAAGACGCACCAGATCGACGCGCCAAGCGCCAAACCCCAGCCATAAGGCAGGGCGCGCCTGCGGCCCAAGGCAAATGCGCCCTGACTGACGGCGATCACCCCGGGACCGGGCGACAGGATCGCCACGGCCAGGGTGCCGACGAACAAGGCCAACTGATCGGCGGTGATCGTCATCAAGGGCGGGTCAGTCCTTCTTCACGGTCGCGATGTCGGGCGCATCGACCGCCTTCATGCCCACGACATGATAGCCCGCATCGACGTGGTGGGTTTCGCCCGTCACGCCCGCGCCCAGCCGGGACAGCAGATACAGCGCGGAATTTCCCACATCCTCGGTCGTGACGTTGCGCCTCAGGGGCGAATTCAGTTCGTTCCATTTCATGATGTAACGGAAATCGCCGATCCCGCTGGCCGCAAGCGTCTTGATCGGCCCTGCGCTGATGGCGTTGACGCGGATATTGTCCTTGCCCAGATCTTCGGCCAGGTAGCGCACCGATGCTTCCAGCGCGGCCTTGGCCACGCCCATCACGTTGTAATGCGGCATCACCCGTTCGGCGCCGTAATAGGTCAGCGTCAGCAGGCTTCCCCCGTCAGGCATCATCGCCGATGCGTGGCGCGCCACCGCCGTGAAGGAATAGACGGAGATATCCATGGTCATCAGAAAGTTGTCGCGCGTCGTGTCGGCATAACGCCCGCGCAGCTGGTCCTTGTCGGAAAATCCGATGGCATGAACGACGAAGTCCAGTGAACCCCATTCCTGGCGCAGAGCCTGGAACAGCGCGTCGATGGACGCCTCGTCGCTGACATCGCAGGGCAGAACCAGGGACGATCCAAGCTGGGCGGCCAAGGGATCGACGCGCTTTTTCAACGCCTCGCCCTGGTATGAAAAGGCAAGCTGCGCGCCTTCGGCCGCCACTGCCCGGGCAATGCCCCATGCGATCGACTTGTCATTTGCCAATCCCATGACCAAGCCGCGCTTGCCCGCCATCAACCCTTGCTTCTGCTCGCTTGACATGTGCTGCCTCTCGCGCTTTCAACCGTTTGTGAAGAGGTGCTTAGGCCAAAGGTTTGCAAGCATCAAGGCGCAAGGAAGCATCATGGCTGATCGA
>JBOFCO010000023.1:0-8892 GCA_051646105.1 Paracoccaceae bacterium | reverse complement strand
TTTGAAACGACGCCTGCGCCGACGGTTCTTCCGCCTTCGCGGATGGCGAAGCGCAGCTTTTCTTCCATGGCGATCGGGGCGATCAGCTCGACCTCGAACTTCAGGTTGTCGCCCGGCATCACCATTTCCGTGCCTTCCGGCAGCTTCACAGTGCCCGTCACATCCGTCGTGCGGAAGTAGAACTGCGGGCGGTAGTTGGCGAAGAACGGCGTGTGACGGCCACCCTCTTCCTTGGTCAGGATATAGGCCTCCGCCTCGAACTTGGTGTGCGGCTTCACCGATGCAGGCTTGCACAGCACCTGGCCGCGCTCCACGCCCTCACGGTCGATCCCGCGCAGCAGCGCGCCGATGTTGTCGCCCGCCTCGCCGCGGTCCAGAAGCTTGCGGAACATCTCGACGCCCGTGCAGACCGATTTCTGCGTCGCCCGGATCCCCACGATCTCCACTTCCTCGCCGACGTTGATCACGCCGCGCTCCACGCGACCCGTCACAACCGTGCCGCGGCCGGAAATCGAGAACACGTCCTCGATCGGCATCAGGAACGGCTGGTCGATCGGGCGCGCAGGCGTCGGGATATAGGTGTCGACCGCTTCCATCAGCGCGCGGATCGAATCCTCGCCGATCTCCTTGTCGGTGCCATTCATCGCCGCCAGAGCCGAACCCTTGATGATCGGAATGTCGTCGCCCGGATATTCGTAGGACGAAAGCAGCTCGCGCACTTCCATCTCCACCAGCTCCAGAAGCTCCTCGTCATCCACCTGGTCGACCTTGTTCAGGTAAACAACCATGTAGGGGATGCCAACCTGACGGCCCAGCAGGATGTGCTCGCGCGTCTGCGGCATCGGGCCGTCGGCCGCGTTCACCACAAGGATCGCGCCGTCCATCTGCGCCGCACCCGTGATCATGTTCTTCACATAGTCGGCGTGGCCGGGGCAGTCCACATGCGCATAGTGACGGTTCGCCGTCTCGTATTCCACATGCGCCGTCGAAATCGTGATCCCCCGCGCACGCTCTTCCGGCGCCGCGTCAATCTGGTCATAGGCCTTGAACTCGCCGAAATACTTCGTGATCGCAGCCGTCAGCGTCGTCTTCCCGTGGTCAACGTGGCCAATCGTGCCAACGTTCACATGCGGTTTCGTCCGTTCAAACTTTGCCTTTGCCATCTCGCGGCACCTCATGTCTGGGGGCCCGGAAAGGGCCCGATTCAGCATCGCGGGCTACCTATTTGCTGGACCGCGAAAAATCAAGCACTGTTGCTGACGGCATCACCCGGCGGACATCATTCCGCTGGCAGGCCGTTCTCCGGCAGGGGCTGCGAAACGATACCGTCGGCGGGCGGCAGTGCGACTTCGGGCAGCGTCTGCACTTCCTCTGCCGATGCAACACCCGCCGGCACGGCCACGTCCGCGCCAAACCACTGCGGGTTTTCGGCCAGCCACTCCTGCACCTTGATGACGGCATTGCGCGACAGGTTCGCCATTTGCTCTTCCTTGGTCTGGGTCAGACCAGAGCCGATGACCCCCTTGCCGGAAGCGCTTTCAAATACCGTGATCTGCTTGGGTTCGGCGTTCAGCTTGGCTCCTGCGGCGTCGTCCCAGACATTTGCCGAAATCACCAGAACCGATTTCGGATTCAGAACGACAGGAATGCCCGGCAGGGCCAGCGCATAAGCATCGACGCTGACCGCCACATGATACAGCTTTTCACCCTGATAGGGGCTGAATACCTTATCGATCTCGGCCCCGACGGCGGCTTTCCATTCCTCTGGCGTCGCTTGCCGCGACGGGCCGACCTGCTGCATCTTGTCGGCAACCACGATGTTGTGCCCCAGCGCGAAATCGCCCAGCGGCACCGCTTCCGGCGAGACATCTTTCTTTGCGCCGCATGCGGCAACAGCCATCAGTGCGGCGAAGGCGGCGGAACGGGCAAGCGGGGCGAAGAAAGTCATCTGGACACTCCCTGAATTCGCGACAGGATTAGCCCAGCCGCCCGCCCGGCGCAATTCCCCGGCGTTTTGCGCTTTGACGCGGGCGGCATGTCGCCTGACCTGCGACCGAAGGCCGGTTTGAAAGATGAGGATCGCATGCTAGCTGTGGGGCGGAAAAGCGGAGCCCGCCATGCCGGATGACCTTGCACCGCAAAGCGCACGCATGCCGGTTCGGGTAAACCTGGCGGCGCGGCCCATGGGCATACTGGAAACCCTGGGCGTCGCGCGCCGCAACCTGCTGGAACTGATCCCCGAACTCTGCACCCGGCAGCCCATGGTATCAGGCCGTACGGTCAAGCGCTGGCATATGGTGATGGACCCCGGCGCGCTGCGGCATATCCTGAAGGACCGTCTGGCGGATTATCCGAAGTCGGACGTGACCAAGCTGATCCTTGGCCCGGCTATCGGCGAAAGCCTGTTCATCGCAGAGGGGGCGCACTGGTTGTGGCAGCGGCGTGCGGCAGCCCCGGCGTTCAACTTTCGCAACGTGCAGGCCTTGGCACCGGTAATGACCGCCGCCGCGGACCGCGCAAGTGACCGTCTGGCCGCCGCAACGGGGCGCAAGGTCGACCTGTTCGAAGAGATGGTCCGCGCCACATTCGAGGTTATCGCCGATGTGACATTCTCCGGCGATCGTGACGACCCCGATGCCAGGACACCGTTCGAGGTGGCAGAGGTGCACCGGGCCATCGACGCCTACATGGGCCAGACGGCAAAGGTTTCGTTGCTGGACATCATCGGCGCGCCACCCTGGGTCCCGCGCCCGTCGCGGCTGTTTTCGGCGCCCGCCATGAAAACCATGAAATCGATGGCCGATACCGCGATCACGCAACGCCGCAAGACCGGGGCACGGGCTGTCCCCGATCTGCTCGACCTGCTGCTGGCGGGTGTCGATACCGAAACCGGGCGGAAGATGAACACGCCCGAACTGCGCGACAACCTGCTGACCTTTATCGTCGCGGGGCATGAAACGACGGCACTTTCGCTGGCCTGGGCGCTTTATCTTTGTGCCTTTGACCAGAAGGTGCAGGACCGTGCGCGGGCAGAGGCGCAGGGCGCACTGAGCGGGCGCGCCGCCACCGCCGCCGATCTGCCTGCCCTGCCCTATATCCGCATGATCGTCGATGAAACCCTGCGGCTTTATCCTCCTGCTGCCTTCCTGTCACGCACGGCACGTGCGCATGACATCCTGTGCGGGCGCGAAATCCGGCCGGGCGATACCGTGCTTTTGCCGATCTATGCCCTGCACCGGAACCACGGCTTGTGGCCCGATCCGGACCGCTTCGATCCCGAACGGTTTGCCGATCCCAGAACTGTCGACCGCTTTGCCTATCTGCCCTTCGGAGAGGGGCCGCGCATCTGCATCGGCGCATCCTTTGCCCTTCAGGAAGCCGTCATCGTTCTGGCAACATTGCTGTCAAGGTTCCGCTTTTCATCGGTTGCAGGCCAGGAACCGCGACCTGAACTGATCCTGACATTGCGCCCTTCTGGCGGAGTCTGGCTGAACGTCGAAGCCGCCTGAGCCGCGACACCGCAAGCCAAAACCTGCAAGGACGCAAGGCGGCAAAAATTCCCCCCTGCCCTTCCGGCCGGAATCATGCCTTACTGATGCAAAGGAAATTTTTTTGGGGGTTCCCATGAGTCTGGTGAAAACACTGGCCAAGGTCGCCATCGGCGTCATGGTGGCGAAGGGCGTCAGCGGGATGCTGAAAAAGGGCGGCACAGCAAATGCGGGTACTGGCGACGTGTTCGGCGGGCCGAACTCGCCCCGTTCGGGCGGCGCGGGCAACGGGCTTGACGACCTTATGGGATCGATCCTCGGCGGCAAGTCCTCGACACCACAGGGCGGTGGGATCGGCAAGGGCGGGCTTGGCGGCCTGCTGGAGGAACTGTCGGGGGGTGGCCAGTCCGGCAGCACCGCAGGTCGCGGCGGGATGGATGACATCCTGGGTCAGTTGACCGGAAACCGCAGCAGCACGGGCGGGGGTGGCGGGCTCGGCGATCTGCTGGGTGGCATTCTTGGCGGTGCAGCCGGGGGCGCGCTGGCAGGAGGTCAGACCCGCGAAAAGACGGCGCAGTCCGACAAGAACCAGCGCCCGACCAAAGGCTTCGGCGACCTGTTCAACGAAGCGCTGGTCAGCCAGAAGGAACCGGAAACCCAGCCGACCGACGCCCAGAACGCGGCGGCGGCACTGATGCTCAAGGCGATGATCCAGGCCGCGAAATCGGACGGCAAGATCGACGAAAACGAAAAGAAGAAACTGCTGGGCAATCTTGGCGATGCCAGCCCGGAAGAGATGGAATTCGTCAAGCGTGAGCTGGCTGCCCCCATCGACGTCGATGCGCTGGTTCGCCAAACCCCGCGCGAACTGGCGGCACAGGTCTATGTCATGTCGGCCATGACCATCGATCTGGATAACCAGAACGAAGCGGAATATCTGCACCGGCTGGCGACAGGCTTTGGCATCAACCAGCAACAGGTGAACGCGCTTCACGCAAAGCTGGGCAAGCCCGCGCTTTACAGCTGAAAACGATCATATCCGAAGATGGGGGCGTGCGGGAAACCGTGCGCCCCCTTCTATTCATGTGAAGCGCCCGTTCAGGTAAATCGCCCTTTCAGGTAAAGCGATTGTCACGCGGGAAACCGCGCGGGGCCATGCGCCCCGCCGTCGCCCGCTTGCCCAGCCATTCCGAAAGATCGGCCTCGGTGCGGGTCCGGCCTGCCGGGTCTTTCCACGACAATCCGTCAGTCAGCGCAAAGGTCGTGGCATCTGACAATCCACCATCCTTGTACTTTTGCAACCTCACACCCTTGCCGCGCGCCATTTCCGGCAATTCATCCAGCGCAAAAACCAGAAGCTTGCGATTATCGCCCACGCAGGCGACATGATCGCCCGTTACCTTGCGGCATAGCGCTGCCTTGACCCCGTCGGCGACATTCAGCACCTGCTTGCCCGCCCGTGTCTGGGCCAGCATTTCGTCGGACGACACGATGAAGCCGTCGCCTTCGGTCGAAGCAACCAGATACCTTTCCCCAACACGATGGATCAGCAGATCGACAATGGCTGAATCGTTGGGCAGATCGACCATCAGGCGCACCGGTTCACCCATGCCGCGCCCACCGGGCAGGTTGGCCCCCAGCAGCGTATAGAACCGGCCGTTGGCGCCCAGGATCAGCAGTTTGTCCGTGGTTTCGGCATGCAGCACAAAACGGCTTTCGTCGCCGTCCTTGAACTTCAGCTCGCCATCCAGCGGCTGATGCCCCTTCATCGCGCGGACCCAGCCCATCTTTGACAGGACAACGGTGATCGGTTCCCGTTCGATCATCGCCTCGACCGAAACCTCGATCGTTTCGCCTGCTTCGGCCAGCGTCGTCCGGCGCGCACCGCCGGGGCTGTCCTTGCCGAACTGCTTGCGGATATCGCGCAGCTCATCCGCGATCCGGCTCCATTGCAGACTGTCGGATGCCAGCAGATCCTCCAGCCCCGCGCGTTCAAGCTGCAACTCGTCCAGTTCCCGGCGCAGCTCCATCTCTTCCAGCTTGCGCAGGTTGCGCAGCCGCATGTTCAGAATCGCCTCGGCCTGCACATCGGTCAGGTCGAACTCCTCGATCAGCTTCGCCTTGGGATCGTCCTCGAACCGGATGATCTCGATCACACGATCAAGGTTCAGGTAGGCGATGATATAGCCTTCCAGAACCTCCAGCCGCGCGTCGATCTTTTCGACACGATGCGTCGAGCGCCGTTTCAGCACATCGCGGCGGTGGTCAAGAAAGGCGCGCAGAACCTCTTTCAGCGAACACACCTTCGGCACGCGCCCGTCGATCAGCACGTTCATGTTCAGGCTGAACCGCACTTCCAGATCGGAACTGCGGAACAGCGCGCCCATCAGCATTTCCGGTTCGACGCTGCGCGAGCGCGGCTCCAGCACGATGCGCACATCCTCGGTGGATTCGTCGCGGACATCGGCAAGCAGCGGCACCTTTTTCAGTTGCACAAGCTCGGCCAGCCGTTCGATCAGCTTCGATTTCTGCACCTGATAGGGGATTTCGGTCACGACAAGCTGCCAGGTGCCGCGGCCCAGATCCTCCACCTCCCACCGCGCGCGCAGACGCATGGACCCGCGCCCGGTGCGATAGGCTTCCAGAATGTTTTCCGCAGGCTCGACCAGCACCCCGCCCGTGGGAAAATCCGGGCCGGGCACATATTGCATCAGCGTCTCGTCCCGCGCATCGGGCGACTTGATCAGATGCAGGCAGGCATCGATCAGTTCGTGCAGGTTGTGGGGGGGGATATTGGTGGCCATGCCTACGGCAATGCCGCTGGCCCCATTCGCCAGCAGGTTCGGCAGGGCGGCTGGCATCACAACCGGTTCTTCCAGCGTGCCGTCATAGTTGGGGCGGAAATCCACGGCGTTTTCCGCCAGCCCCTCCATCAGGATTTCCGACAGCTTTGTCAGCCGCGCCTCGGTATAGCGGCTGGCCGCCGGGTTATCGCCGTCGATGTTGCCGAAATTGCCCTGCCCGTCCACCAGGCGGTAGCGCATGGCAAAATCCTGTGCCAGCCGCGCCATCGCGTCATAGATCGCCGCATCGCCATGCGGGTGATAATTGCCCATCACATCGCCGGTGATCTTGGCTGATTTGCGGAAGGCCCCGGTCGGCGACAGCCGCAGTTCCCGCATCGCAAACAGGATGCGCCGGTGCACCGGCTTCAGCCCGTCACGCGCATCGGGCAGTGCCCGGTGCATGATGGTGGACAGCGCATAGGTCAGATACCGCTCACCAATGGCGCGGGCGAGCGGCTCGGACACCTGAAGGGACGGCTCCTCGGGGGTATCATCATCGGTGGCGTCGGTCATGGGGACCGTGTAATTCGTGGTCGGGGCGTTTTCCAGCCCCAAGTTTAGGGGCTGTATACGCCGGAGGGTCAATCGTGACGCAGAAATCCATCCTCATCACCGGCTGCTCTTCCGGCATCGGCCATGACGCCGCGCATGGGCTGGCCAGACGCGGCTGGCGGGTGCTGGCCACCTGCCGCAGACCAGAGGACGTGACACGGTTGCAGGGCGAGGGGCTGGAAAGCTTCGTGCTGGATGTCGCCGATCAGCACAGCGTTGCGGCGGGCGCGGCGCGGTCGCTGGACCTGACCGGCGGGCGGCTTGACGCGCTTTACAACAATGCGGCCTTCGCCTGCCCGGCTGCGGTCGAGGATCTGCCCGCCGGTGCGCTGCGTTCGATTTTTGAAACCAACCTTTTCGGTCTGCACGAGTTGACCCGCCTGCTGATCCCGGCGATGCGGGCACAAGGCCATGGCCGGATCGTCAACTGTTCCTCGGTGCTCGGGCTGGTCGGCCTGAAATGGCGCGGGGCCTATGTGGCGACCAAATTCGCCCTTGAAGGCCTGACCGATGTGCTGCGGATCGAGATGAAGGGCACCGGCATCGATGTGATCCTGATCGAGCCGGGGCCGATCACCAGCCGCATCCGCGAAAACGCGATCCCGCATTTCGAGCGCTGGATCGACTGGCAGGGCAGCGCGCGGGCCGCCGAATATGCGGCACTGAAAAGCAGGCTGTATGAAAGCCGTGGCCCGGATCGCTTCGAACTTCCGGCCTCTGCCGTTACAAAAGTATTGGTCCATGCCGTGGAAAGCCGTCGACCGAAGCCGCGCTATTACGTGACGAAACCAACCCATCTGATGGGCGCGGCGCGGCGTATCCTGCCCACACGTGCACTGGACTGGCTGATCGCAAAAGGCTGAGTTTCCGGTTCGCTTTCGCCGCCTGCTGCGCTAGACCATCGCCAATCGAAAGGAAACGACATGCTGCGCGATCCCCTGTTCATCGTTGTGGCCGTCGCCGTGCTGATCGTGCTGGTGATCCTGGCCATCGGGATCGGCGGCTTCAGCCAGGGCGGAGAGTTCAACCGCAAGCACGCCAACCGGCTGATGCGATACAGGATCGCGGCGCAGGCGGTTGCGATCCTTTTGATCCTCGGTTTCATCTGGATCAGGGGGAAAGGCTGATGGTTGTTCTTAACCGTATCTACACGCGCACAGGCGACACGGGCGAAACCGCCCTGGGCAACGGCGCACGGGTACCGAAGTATGATCTGCGGGTGGCCGCCTATGGCACGGTCGATGAAACCAACGCGACACTTGGCCTGGCGAAACTGCATGCCGAAGGTGACATGGCGGCAGCACTGGCAATGATCCAGAATGATCTGTTCGATCTCGGCGCAGACCTGTGCAGGCCGGAAATGGAAAAAGACGCCGATGCCGAATATCCACCCTTGCGCGTGACCGAACCTCAGGTATCGCGGCTGGAAACGGAAATCGATGCGATGAACGCGCGCCTGTCGCCCCTGCGCAGCTTCATCCTGCCCGGCGGCTCTGCCCTGTCGGCGCATCTGCATCTGTGCCGCACCGTGTCACGCCGTGCCGAACGGCTGGTGGTCGAGCTTGCGACGCATGAGCCGGTCAATCCCGCAGCGGTGAAATACCTCAACCGGCTTTCGGACTGGTTCTTCGTCGCGGCGCGTGTCGCAAATGATGACGGCAAGGGCGACGTGCTCTGGGTGCCCGGTGCCAACCGCTGATCAACCCACCGCCCGATGCGAAACCCTGCGTCCTGCGACGTTTGCACGAGCTTTATTGTCGATTTTTCGCTGTTGCGGCCCGGTCGGTTTGGGTAACTAGCGGCGAGAGAGTTTGCGATGCCGCCGCGCTTGCGGCCGTCAGGAAGGAGTTTGCGGATGAAGATCGTGGTCCCTGTGAAGCGGGTTATTGATTACAACGTGAAGGTCCGTGTGAAGTCGGACGGTTCTGGTGTTGATCTTTCGAATGTGAAGATGTCGATGAACCCGTTTGACGAGATTGCGGTTGAGGAGGCGATCCGTTTGCGGG
>JBOFCO010000059.1:0-5463 GCA_051646105.1 Paracoccaceae bacterium | reverse complement strand
GGGCGCATGTTTTTCCGCAGTCGCCCCCAGATGCCGGAACGGGCTGTAGGTCAGGTTGAAAACCGAAGGCGCCGCCAGCGCGAATGCCGCAGCAGCCGTGACGGCAAGCCCGGTGCGAAGGTCCCATCCCAAACCGTTGCGCAAGATGCCCTCGGGCCGGTAAACCATCAGCAGCAGCCCAAGCAGTGGCAGCCATTGCGGATCGTTGCCGAAGTTCTGGTAGGTCACATAGAAGAACCCCGGAAGAAGCAGAAGCAGCACCAGCCCTGCATGCTTCGCCGCCGCATCCTCCGTGCCAGCCTGGCGCAGGAAGATCACGCCAAAGATCGCGGCCAGACTGCCCCCCAGATAGGCGGGCGCACCCAGGATCGCTGAAAACGGCTCCCCCGGTGCGGCGCGAACCGACGATCCTGCTACGGTTGCGATATCGCGCAGGTAGGCCAGCCAAAAATCGAACCCGGCGACCGCAGTTACAGCACCCGCCACGGCCAGCCCGGCCACCAGCGCGGCGCCCAGCGCCAGCCAGTCGCGACGCAGCACCAGCGCCAGCGCGACCGGGATCACGAAGGCAACGAAATAGGTGATCTTGCACAGCACCAGAAAGGCCATGCCAAGGCCGATGATGATGCCCTCAGGCAAAGGCCGCCCCCTGCCTGCCAGCGGCGGCAGCATGGCCAGGGCGATCACGACGTAGGCCACGGCCCAGGCCCAGCGGTTGTAGTGCATGGAGATCGAAACAGAGCGCTGCGCCTCGCCATGCACCAGTGCAAGTGCCAGCATCAGCACAAGAAAGCCGAAGACATAGGCCCAGCCGCCCGGAAAGCGGCTGTATGCGGCCCACCAGACGGCAGGGAACAGCACCGCAGCTACCAGAATCTGCGACCACAATATGGCATGACCCACGCCCATGCCCTGATCGACGAACAGCGCGATCGGAGCAAATGCCAAGGCACCGATGGGTGTCATGAAATCAAGATGCGGCCGCTGGCCATCTGCCATTCTGAACACGATTTCAAGCAGATGCAGGGTATCGCCTTCGTGCTTTCCTACGTAAAGGCCACCCTGTAACAGCGCGGTTCCACCCAGCGCGGCAAGAACCGCCAAAAGGAAAACCGCCAACATCCCGGAATTTGCCCGCATCATCGCTCTGCCTCTTTTTTGCCAATCTAACGCGGGATCATGCGTTAAGGAATCCCGCTGCTGACAGCAAAGGTCTGGGCGGGCTTTGCAGCATTGAGTTGACGGAAAAAAGGCAAAGAGCAGAACATGAACATCCAGGTGAGCAACGTCATCGCCCCGCCACCGCCGCGCAACCTGGCCGATACCGGCCTGAACACGGTGATGCTGCGCGACATCCTTTTGAAAACCATGTTCCGCATGAATCTGGAACATGTGTCGGAACTGTCGCGCATCTGCTGCCTGCCGATTGCGGTGATGCAGGAACTGGTCGATCTGGCGCGCGGCCAGCGGCTGGTCGAGGCGACGGGGACGCTGCATGCCACCTCTGGCAATGAAATGGGATACCGTCTGTCCGATGGCGGCAAGGCCCGTGCGCTGGATGCGCTTTCGCAGTCGGAATATTACGGCGCCATGCCTGTGCCGCTGGAAACCTACCGTGAACAGGTGAAACGCCAGTCGATCCGCAACATTCAGCTGACTCGCCAGCAGTTGACGCAGGCGATGGGCCACCTGATCCTGCCCGACAGCCTGCTCGATCACCTTGGCCCTGCGGTCGGGTCCGGCCGGTCCATCCTGCTTTATGGTCCTCCCGGAAACGGGAAATCCTCGATCTCGAACGGCATCCGCGATGCGCTGGGGGACAAGATTTTCGTGCCCCGCGCCATCGAATATGCCGGACAGGTCATCACCGTATATGACCCGATCGTGCACACGGCGGCGGTGGAACAGACCGATGACCCGACCGCCATCCGCCGTTCCGGCAACCGGTCAGACAGCCGCTATGTCTATTGCGAACGCCCGACCGTCATCACCGGCGGTGAACTTTCGCTGTCGATGCTGGACCTTACGTATAACCCCACGGCGCGGACGTATACCGCGCCCCTGCAGCTCAAGGCCACCGGCGGCGTGTTCATCATCGACGACCTTGGCCGTCAGGCAGAGCCACCGCAGGCCATCATCAACCGCTGGATCGTGCCGCTTGAAATGAACTACGATATCCTTGCCTTGCAATCGGGCGAGAAATTTGTGGTGCCCTTCGACACGCTGGTGATCTTTTCCACGAACTTCCACCCGAACGAGATTTTCGACGGCGCGGCCCTGCGCCGGATCTTTTTCAAGATCAAGATCGCCGGGCCAAATCAGGAAAACTTCCTGAAAATCTTTGCCATGGTGGCCAAGAAGCGCAAAATGCCCTTGAACGAACAGGCACTTCTGCATCTGTTGAAGGTGAAGTACCCGACCATCGAAAACAACTACGCCAACTATCAGCCCATCTTCTTGATCGACCAGATGATCTCGATCTGCAACTTCGAAGGTATACCCTATCAGATGACACCCGACCTGATTGATCGCGCCTGGGCCAACATGTTCGTCAAGGACGAACAGATCGCCAGATGATCCGTCCCGGCGCCGGGGGGCGCGCCACGGGATTTCCCATCGGTGTCGCCGGTTGCGGTCGCATGGGTGCGCCGATGCTGACAAACCTGCGCCGCGCGGGTTTTGCGGCGCGGGGCTTCGATATCCGCGATTCCGAAAGCTATGGCCCGCTGGCCCCTTTCGTGCTGAACGATGTCGACAAGTTCGGGGAAGGTCTGGCAACGCTGATCACCGTTGTGCGCGATGCCGAGCAGACGGAGGCCTTGCTGTTCGGTGCGCAGAACCTGATCGCCCGCGCGCCCGATCTTCAGACGATCATCCTGTCCTCAACCCTGTCGCCGCGATGGCTGACCCGTCTGCGCGACCGGGTGCCCGCAAGGATCATGCTGATAGACGCGCCGATGTCCGGTGCCGAAATCGGCGCGCGCGAGGCGCGGCTGACATTCATGCTGGGCGGTCCCGCGCATGTGCTGGACAGGTTGCAACCCCTGTTCGCGGCCATGGGCAAGCAGTTTTTCCGCATGGGACCGTTCGGCGCGGGCATGCGGGCAAAGGTGCTGAACAACCTTGTCGCCGCCGGGTCGACAGCCCTGACCCGGATGGTTCTGGACTGGGCAGAGGCCGAAGGCCTGTCGGAACGCGACATGCTGGCGCTTCTTCAGGCCTCATCAGGGCAGAACTGGTTCGCCAGCGGCTTTCACAAGCTTGAATTCGCCCGCGACGGCTTTGCCGACGACAACACCATCGGCATTCTGGCCAAGGATGTCGATTGCGCCCTCGATGCCGCGCCCGCCGGTTCACCGACAGACCTGCCAAGGGCGATAGCCGAAGTGCTGCGCCGCCTGCCCCCCCGCAGGGGCTAAGGCAGCGGTTTCCTTTCCGCCGTCGTGGCCGTAGCTTTGCCGCATGATCCTGCCAGATGTCATTTCCGACTGGTTCGCCAGCAAAGGCTGGTCGCCACATCCCCACCAGCTTGCCATGCTGGAACGGTCGGATGCCCCTGCCCTGTTGCTGGTCGCGCCCACCGGCGGCGGCAAGACGATGGCCGGCTTCCTGCCGACGCTGGCCGATCTGGCGCAGCACCGCCGCCCGGGTCTGCATACCCTCTATATTTCGCCACTCAAGGCACTGGCCGCCGACATCAAGCGCAACCTGACCGGGCCGATCACCGCGATGGGATTGCCGATACGGGTCGAGGACCGGACAGGGGACACACCCTTTTCCCGCCGCCAGCGCCAGCGCGCCGATCCGCCGCATATCCTGCTGACCACGCCGGAAAGTCTGGCATTGCTGCTGAGCTACCCCGACGCGCCCCGCATTTTCGACGGGCTGCAACGTGTGATAGTCGATGAAATCCACGCGCTGGCTGAAAGCAAGCGCGGCGACCAGTTGATGCTGGCCCTGTCACGGCTGTCGGCACTGTGCCCCGGCCTGCGCCGCGTCGGGCTGTCGGCCACCGTCGAAGACCCCGCCGCCATCGCCCGGTTTCTTGCCCGTCACCCCGATCGCTGTCCGGTGCTGACGGCCGATCCCGGCCCCGACCCTGACATTTCGATGCTGGAAACCGATGAACCGCCGCCCTGGGCCGGGGGGGGCGGCCGCTACGCGATCCCGGCCATCCTCGATCAGGTGCGCGCGCACAGGACCACGCTGATCTTTCACAACACCCGCGCGCAGGCGGAACTGTTCTTCCGCGACCTGTGGATGGCGAATACCGATGACCTTCCCATTGGCATCCATCACGGAAGCCTGTCACGCGAAGCGCGGGAAAGGGTGGAAACCGCAATGGCGGCGGGAACCCTGCGCGCTGTTGTCTGTACGGGCAGCCTCGATCTGGGCATCGACTGGGGCGATGTCGATCTGGTGATCCAGGTTGGTGCGCCGAAGAACGTCAAAAGGCTGGTGCAGCGCATCGGGCGCGCCAATCACCGCTACAACGCGCCGTCGAAGGCGCTGCTGGTGCCCGCCAACCGGTTCGAGGTGGTCGAATGCGCCGCCGCCCTGCAAGCTGTTCGCGATCATGACCTTGACGGCGATCCCCGCCCGCCCGGCCCGCGTGATGTGCTGTGCCAGCATATCCTGCTGATGGCCGCCTCGGCCCCGGTCGACGCGGATGCGCTGTATAGCGAAGTCATCACCGCCGGTCCCTATACCGCGCTGACCCGTGAGGAGTTCGATGCCTGCGTCGATTTCGTCGCCACGGGTGGCTATGCCCTTCGCGCCTATGACCGCTGGCAGCGGTTGATGCTGCGCGACGGTCTCTGGCACCTGCGCGATCCGCGTTCCGCAGCCCTGATCCGCATGAACGCGGGCACGATCATCGACACCGAAACGCTGAAAGTACGCTGGCGCGGCGCCGGTGCGCCGCTGGGAGAGGTGGAGGAGGATTTCGCCGCCACCCTGACCCCCGGCGATACCTTCCTGATCGGTGGGCAGGTGGTGCGCTACGAAGGCCTGCGCGAGCTGACGGTCGAGGTCAGCCGCGAGCGGGGCCGCGAACCCAAGATCGCGGTGTTTGGCGGCACCAAGTTTTCCACCTCGACCCAGCTTTCGCAACGCATCCTGCGCATGTTTGCGCAAGATGACTGGCCCGACCTGCCGCCCCACACCCGCCGCTGGCTGCACCTGCAACGGCAGGTCAGCCACCTTCCCCAAACGGGCCGTCTGCTGGCCGAAAGCTTTCCCCATAACGGCCGGGAACACCTGTGCCTTTACGGTTTTGCCGGGCGCAATGCCATGCAGACGCTGGGCCTGCTCTTGACCAAGCGGATGGAGGAAGGCGGCCTGCACCCGCTGGGCTTTGTTGCCACAGACTATGCCGTTCTGGTCTGGGGGCTGGACCCCGTTCGCGACGTGGCGGCGCTGCTTGACCTGCCGCGCCTGCGCGACGGGCTGGAAGGCTGGCTG
>JBOFCO010000072.1:0-2617 GCA_051646105.1 Paracoccaceae bacterium | reverse complement strand
AGGAAAACCCTTCGCCAGCCATGCCGACCGCACCGCTTTCCTCATGGCCTTCGCCGACGCCTACAATCACACGCGCCTGCGATGCATCAAATACAAAACCCCCGCCGAACTCCTGACCAATCAGATCAAAGACAACACCCAGGCAGGCGCGGGCAGATTGGAAAGGCACGGTCTGCTGCCCCACACCCCTTGCCCAACGGCCTCCGGCCTTATGGGCAATGAAACCGACGGGTCTTCCGCTGGAAGACCCGTCAGGCGGTTTCAGAAGAAAGGGAATGATGATGCCGTCAATCTTTTTCTCATTCTAGTCGCCGACAGGCGGTGTCTGGCTGGACTGGCGGATGACAAGATCGACGGGTGACCGGCTTTCGGGTGCCGGGGTGATGCCGTTCTCCAGCCAGTCAAGGATGGTTGCGGCGGTGCGGCGGCCAAAGCCTGCGATATCACAGTGCACGCTGGTCAGCGCCGGATGGGCCTGCGCTGCGTCTTCGATATCGTCAAAGCCCACGATCTTGAAATCCGCTCCGACCCTGCGCCCTGTTTCACCACAGCCTGTCAGCATGCCCAGCGCAACGAGGTCGTTGAAGCAAAGCGCGGCATCGCAATCAGGGTGCGCTTCGGCCAGCACACGCGCCATGTCGCGGCCAAAGGCCCGACTGGATCTGCCTGTAAGGATCAGGGGTTCGATCTTTTCGGCGGCAAGCACCTCCAGATAGCCCGACATGCGTTCCTGCGTCACCGCGCGCCCGTCCAGCCCGCCGACAAAGGCCACCCGCCTTGCCCCCTGATCCAGCAGATGCCGTGTCGCGATGCGGCTGCCTGCGAGGTAATCCGGCCCCGAAAACGGCAGCCTGTCCGTGCGCGGATCGACCTTGCGCAGCACCTGCATGGCGGGCAGTGATGCGCGCAGGATGGCGTCGAACGTCGCCAAAACCTCGCCGTAGGCGGGCGAGATGATGAAGGCGGATACGCCGTGTTCGACCATGGTTCCAACCGTCTGCGCCTGAACCAGCGGGTCTTCATCAGTATTGGCAATGACGACGGCATAGCCGCGCGCCGAAAGCGCCATCTGCAGCGATGTCGCAAATTCGGTGAAGAACGGGTTGCGCAGATCGTTGATGACCAGACCGATCAGCCCCGCATTTGCCTTGCGCATGTTCGCCGCAGCCCGGTTGTAGACATAACCGATCTCGGCCATCGCCTTGCGGACCTGGAGGCGCGTTTCGTCACGCACTGACGGGCTGTTCTGCAGCACAAGGCTGACCGTGGATTTCGACACGCCCGCGCGCATTGCCACGTCGATGATGGTTGGCCTGCGGTCTGCGGTCATGGCCTGTTGTCGCCGACATCAAGGTCGAAGACCAGAATGCCGTCCAGCCCGCCCACGGCATTGGCCACCAGCCGCGCACCAAGTTTCTTGTGGTCGGGGTGGTCCTGATAGACCTGCAGTGCCGCCCAGTCAGCGAAGTCCGCGACAAAGCCGTGCATGTAGCCGCGTTCGATCTTCTCCGGGCTTTCGCTGCGGCCTGACGTGATGGCAATGACACCGGGCACCTTGCCTTTGATCGCGTGCAGTTCGTCAAAGATGTCGGCGATATCGGCCTCGCGCAGGGCGGGGTTGAACTTGATCAGGACGACGTGGCGGATCATGGCTTCAGGTTCCCTGTTCGGCCTTGATCATGTCGGCGGCTTTTTCACCGATCATGATTGCTGCGGCGTTGGTGTTGGAGGAAATGACAGTCGGCATGATGGAATTGTCCACAATCCGCAGTCCGGCGATGCCGTTGAAGCGCAGACGGATGTCCACCACGGCGCTGTCATCCGGACCGATGCGGCAGGTGCCCGCGCAGTGGTGCGAGGTTTTGGAATGCTGGCAGATGAAGTTGAAGTAATCCGCATCCGTCCTGACCTCCGGCCCCGGCAGGCGCTGGGCCAGGATGAAATCCTTCAGCGGGGTTTGGGACAGAATCTCCTGCGTCAGCTTCAACCCCCGGATCGACATGTCGCGGTCAAGGGGATCGGCCAGATAGTTGGGGTCGATCAGCGGTGACTGTGCCGGATCGGCGCTTTGCAGGCGGATAGTGCCGCGCGAACGGGGGCGCAGATAGCAGGAGTTGAGCGTGATTCCGCCCTGCGGCATCGTCGCCACGCCATGCTCGATCCCGGTGCCAAGGCCAAGATGCAGCTGCAGATCGGGCGACCGGGCGGAGGGGTCGGCATACCAGAAGCCCCCGGTTTCAAACAGGGATGATGCGACAGGCCCCTTGCGCTGAAACAGGTATTGCAGCCCGGCAAGCGCCGCCCAGAGCGGTTTGGTATAGCGGTCATAGCTGTAGGGGCCGGACAGTTCGGCAATGCAGTAAAGGTCCAGATGATCCTGCAGGTTTTCCCCGACCTGCGGCTGGTCCGCCACCACAGTGATGCCAAGCGATGTCAGGTGATCTGCAGGACCGATCCCCGACAGTTGCAGCAGCCGTGGTGTGCCCACCGCGCCCGATGACACGATCACCTCGGACCCCGCCGTCAGGCGCGTGCCGTCCATCAGCTCCACGCCCGTGGCACGGCCCTTCTCAACGATCAATCGCCGTACCTGCGTGTGGGTTCTGACGGTCAGATT
>JBOFCO010000058.1:0-5079 GCA_051646105.1 Paracoccaceae bacterium | reverse complement strand
ACCCGTCCATTGTGGACCGGGTGCAGGAAATCGTCCTGATGGGTGGTGCCTATTTCGAAGTGGGCAACATCACCCCCGCCGCCGAATTCAACATTTACGTCGACCCGGAAGCCGCTGATATCGTGCTAAAATCCGGCATCCCCATTGTCGTCATGCCGCTCGACGTCACACACAAGGCCCTGACCAACGCCGCCCGCGTGCAGGCCTTCCGCGACATGGGCACGCATGTCGGGCGCATGGTCGCCGAATGGACGGATTTCTTTGAACGCTTCGATGTCGCCAAATACGGCAACGCAGGCGCGCCGCTGCATGACCCAACGGTCATCGCCTATCTGATCAGGCCCGATCTGTTCAGCGGGCGACATGTGAATGTGGAAATCGAAACCCAGTCAGAACTGACCCTTGGCATGACCGTCGCCGACTGGTGGGGTGTGACCACCCGGCCAAAGAACGCGATGTTCATGGGCGGGGTGGATGCCGAAGGGTTCTATGCACTGCTGACAGAACGGATAGCGAGACTGCCGTAAGCCCCGAATTTTCTGCGAAAATTCATGATTTTTCGCAGAAAAATCGTTCACCCGAGCGCATACCCCGCGCCCCTGACCGTCCTCAGCACATCCTCGCCGCCAAGCGCCTTGCGCAGCCGCCCGATATGCACATCCACCGTCCGCGTATCGACATAGATGTCGCGGCCCCAGACCCGGTCCAGCAACTGCTCGCGGCTCCACACCCGCCCCGGTTTCTCCATGAATGTCGAGAGCAGCCGGAACTCTGTCGGCCCCAGCTTCAGCACTGCCCCGTCCCGGTGCACCCGATGCGTTTCCGGGTCCAGCCGGATGTCTTCCCATTCCAGCACCACGCCAACGGTCGCCGGCCGCGTGCGCCGCAGCGCCGCGCGCACCCGCGCCATCAGTTCCACCACCGAATAGGGCTTGATGATATAGTCGTCCGCCCCCGTCTCCAGCCCCCGCACCTTGTCCACTTCCTCGGACCGCGCCGACAGCATGATGATTGGCACACTGCGCGTCTCTGCGCGCATTTTCAGCCTCCGGCAGATCTCGATGCCCGACACGTTTGGCAGCATCCAGTCCAGCAGGATCAGGTCCGGCAGCGCCTCGTTCACCAGCAGCATTGCCTCTTCGCCATCCGCCGCCTGCATCACGCGAAAACCCTCTGCCTCCAGATTGTAGGATAGCACCTCGCGCTGCGCGGGTTCATCTTCGACCAGAAGAACTGTTGGCTGTGTTGACATCGGCCTACCCCCCGAATGTGGTGGTGTCGGTCTTTGGACGGTCATCGCCGGGCATCTGCCCGGTCACAAGATAAATCACCTGTTCCGCAATCCCCGTGGCGTGGTCGCCCACGCGCTCGATATTCTTCGCGATGAAGTGGAGGTGCATCGTTGGGGTAATGTTGCGGCTGTCTTCCATCATGTAGGTCACAAATTCGCGAAACAGCGCATTGTACATCTGGTCGATATCGCGGTCGCGCATGCGCACGTCTGCCGCCAGCGCCGCGTCGCGGCGGATATAGGCATCGAGCGCATCCGACAGCAGCACCTGCACCGCCTTGGCAAGGCGGCGGATGGAACCCGCCGATGAGCCGATGGGGGCCATCTGGCTGAGGATCAGTGTCCTTTTGGCGAGGTTCTTGGCATAATCGCCGCAGCGCTCCAGATTGGCCGCTATCTTGATCACCGTCAGCACCGTGCGCAGATCGGTCGCAATCGGCGCGCGCATGGCGATGACCCGCGCGCATTCCATGTTGATGAGTTCTTCCATCTCATCGATCGTGCGGTCGCCCTGCCGGACGCGTTCGGCAAGTTCTTCATCGCGCGTCTCAAGCGCCTGTGCGGCGTCGAGAATGGCACTTTCCACCAGCCCGCCCATCTTCATGACCATGGCCTGAATGGATTCAAGATCGCGGTCGAAGTCGCTGGAGATATGGATGTTGTTCATCGCCTGCCCCTTAGCCGATCCGGCCTGAGATATAGCTCTCGGTGCGCGGGTCGTTCGGATTGGTAAAAATCTGTGCGGTGTCGCCGTATTCCACCAGATAGCCAAGATGGAAGAATGCGGTCTTCTGGCTCACCCGTGCCGCCTGCTGCATGCTGTGCGTCACGATCACAACGGAAAACTGGCTGCGGAGTTCGCTGATCAGTTCCTCCACCTGTGCTGTCGCGATAGGGTCCAGAGCCGAACAGGGTTCGTCCATCAGCAGAACTTCCGGGCTGGTCGCAATGGCGCGTGCGATGCAGAGGCGTTGCTGCTGGCCGCCCGACAGGCCGGTTCCCGGTGCGGTCAGGCGGTCCTTCACCTCGTTCCACAGCGCCGCTTTACGCAGGCAGGCCTCGACCAGCTCGTCCAGCTCTGCCTTGCTGCGGGTCAACCCGTGGATTTTCGGGCCGTAGGCCACGTTGTCCCAGATCGACTTGGGGAAGGGATTGGGCTTTTGAAACACCATGCCGACCTTCGCGCGCAACTGCACCGGGTCCACCTTGGGGTCATAGATATCCTCGCCTTCAAGGTCGATATGGCCGGTCACCCGGCAGACGGAAATCGTATCGTTCATGCGGTTCAGGCAGCGCAGGAAGGTGGATTTGCCGCATCCCGACGGGCCGATGAAGGCTGTCACCGTCTTGTCCAGAATATCGACATCGACATCCTTGATGGCGTGGTTTGTGCCGTAATAGACCTGCACATTCCGCGCTGTCATTCTGTTTACACTCGCTGTCACGCCCTGCTCCGTCAATCTCATGTCGTTCATCATGATCTCCTTACCAGCGGCGTTCAAAGCGGCGGCGCAGCAGAATTGCGGCGGCGTTCATGACCACAAGGAAAAGCAGCAGCACGATGATCGCCCCGCTGGACCGTTCGACAAAGGCCGGATCGCCCCGCTGCACCCAGCCATAGACCTGCACCGGCAAGGCTGTCGCCGGGTCCAGAACACCAGATACCGACACCGACGGGTAATTGTCCACAAAGGCCACCATCCCGATCAGCAGCAGGGGTGCCGTCTCGCCCAGCGCCCGCGCTAGGCCGAGGATGGCCCCCGTCAGGATGCCCGGCATCGCCAGCGGCAGCACATGGTGCATCACCGTCTGCATCTGCGACGCACCCACGCCCAGCGCCGCGTCGCGGATGGACGGCGGCACCGCGCGGATCGAGGCACGCGTGGCGATGATGATCGTGGGCAGCGTCATCAGCGTCAGCACAAGACCGCCGACAAGAGATGATGACTGCGGCAGGCCCATGAAGTTGATGAACACCGCCAGTCCAAGGATGCCGTAGACGATTGAGGGCACGGCGGCCAGATTGCTGACATTCACCTCGATCAAATCCGTCCAGCGGTTCTTGGGCGCGAACTCCTCCAGATAGATGCTGGCGGCTACGCCGATGGGCACGCAGAGCACGGCCACAATCGCCATCATGAAGAATGACCCGATGATCGAAATGCCCAGACCCGCCGCCTCCGGCCGCTGGTCCGATGCATCCGGGCCGGTCAGCAGTTTCCAGTTGAATGGCATGCTGAGGATGCCCGCATTCTTGAGCGCTACCGCCAGCTGCAGCTGTTCGGGCGAGACGTTGCCGTCACGCACGGCGCTTTCCATGGTGACGCGCCCTTTGAAATACCCGTCGATCCGCGCATTCGTCCACAGCGCCATGTCGATGGTTGTTCCCACAATCACAGGATCGGCCAGCACGCGGTCGCGCAGTTGCCCCGCCGCCTCTTTGGAGATCACCGCGCGCGCGTCCTTGTCGGACAGCCCTTCAATGGCGATGCCTTGCTGCTCCAGCAGGGCCAGAAACGCCGTGTCGATCACCTTTGCATAGCCAATGGTCGTGACCTCGGTCATCTCTGCGCGGTTGCGGTTGCCCGAAGGGTCCAGCCTTTCGGCATCCAGCATCACGGGAAACGTCACCGATGTCTGCCGGAAGGACGAAATGCCGTCGGCAAAGATCGTCCAAAGCATGAAGACAAGGATACCCAGGCTGAGGGCGATAGTGATGATGCCATAGATGCGGAACCGCCCCTCCGCCGCGCGGCGCTTGGCCATCAGGGGCGATGCCACCAGCAGCGACCCCGAACGGTGTGCATTCACGTCGGTCATTCGTACTGCTCCCGATACTTGCGCACCACATTCAGGGCGAGGATGTTCAGCCCCAGCGTGATCACGAACAGCGTCATGCCCAGCGCGAAGGCCACGAGCGTTTCCGGGCTGGCAAAGTCCGTGTCGCCCGTCAGCTGGCTGACGATCTTGACCGTCATGGTCGTCATCGCCTCGAACGGGTTCAGGTCCAGCTGCGCCGCAGCCCCCGCCCCCATCGACACGACCATCGTCTCGCCGATTGTCCGGCTGCCCGCCATCAGCACAGCACCCATGATGCCCGGCAGGGCCGCAGGCAGAACCACCTGCCGGATGGTTTCCGACTTGGTTGCCCCCAGCCCGTATGACCCGTCACGCAGCGATTGCGGCACCGCATTGATGATGTCGTCAGACAGGGATGACACGAAGGGGATGTTCAGGATGCCGATCACCAGACCCGCCGTCATCACCGATGATCCGCTGTCGCCAAGGCCCAGCGGCTGCGCGATCCAGTCGCGCAGGAACGGCCCGACCGTCACCAGCGCAAAGAGGCCGAAGACCACCGTCGGGATGCCCGCGATCACCTCGATCAGCGGCTTGACGATGCTGCGCGTGCGCGGCGTGGCGTATTCCGCAAGGTAGATCGCCGAAAACAGGCCAAGAGGGACAGAGATCACCATGGCGATAAAGGTGATGTAGAGCGTGCCCCAGATCAGAGGGATGATGCCAAAATCGCTGTTGCCCCTGAAATTCGGATCCCAGGTCAGTCCGAAGAAGAAATCCCAGACGGGATAGACTTCAAAGAAATGGAAGGTTTCCGTCAGCATCGATGCAACGATGCCAACCGTGGTCAGAATGGCCACGCTGGATGCCGTGATCAGCACGCCCATCATGACCGTTTCCACGCGGTTGCGCGCCCGAAAGCCCGTCCTTGTTGCCCCATAAGCCCAGGCAAACCCGCCCACCGCAGCAGCCAGTGTCACCACGGCCAT
>JBOFCO010000218.1:0-10344 GCA_051646105.1 Paracoccaceae bacterium | reverse complement strand
GCCGAACGCCTTGGCGCGACCGGCTGGCATGTGATCGCGGTGGCGCGCACCACCGGCGGGCTGGAAACGCTCGATGACCGGATCAAGGGGCTGGGCGGTCAGGCCACGCTTGCCCCCATGGACATCACCAATGACGATGCCATGCGCCATCTGTGCCGCGCGGTGTTTGACCGCTGGGGCAAGGTCGATCTGTGGGTTCATGCCGCGATCCATGCCGCACCGCTGTCCCCGGCGGGGCACATGGATGAAAAGGATTGGGACAAGTCGCTGGCGATCAACCTGCGCGCCACGGGGCAATTGATCCCGATGGTGGAACCGCTGCTGCGGGCATCCGAAAGGGGCACGGCGCTGTTTCTGGACGACCCGCGCGGCGGGCAAAAGTTCTTTGGGGCCTATGGTGCCACCAAGGCGGCACAGATCGCGCTGGCCCGAAGCTGGCAGGCCGAAACCACCAGCACCGGTCCGCGCGTGTTGATCGCCGCGCCCGGCCCGATGCCCACCGCCACCCGCGCACGCTTCTTTCCCGGCGAAGATCGCGCCGTGCTGTCCGATCCGATGTCGGAAGCTGCGCGCTTGCTTGCCCTGCTCTGAAAAGTTCCGAACGGTTTTTCCGCCGACGGCAAGGGACCCGACTGTGGGAGAAATGACTCTCTCTGCCCTTCACAAGATCGCTTGGCGGACCCCAGCGCTTTACCCCCGCGCGGCTTTCGGTCTAATCAGGGCCAACAAGCGAACACCGGCGAAGCAGCATGCGCATTCTCATCACCAATGACGACGGGATCAGCGCCCCGGGGCTGGAGGTTCTGGCCGAAATCGCCGCCGAAATCGCTGGCCCGGGGGGTGAGGTCTGGACCGTCGCCCCCGCTTTCGAGCAGTCGGGCGTGGCGCATTGCATCAGCTACACCCATCCGACCATGATCGCGGAACTTGGCCCCCGCCGTTTTGCGGCCGAAGGGTCGCCTGCCGATTGCGTCATGGCTGGCCTTTACGATGTGATGGCGGGCAAGCGCCCCGATCTGGTGCTGTCCGGGGTGAACCGGGGCAACAATTCGGGCGAGAACACACTTTATTCCGGCACGATCGGCGGTGCCATGGAAGCCGCGCTTCAGGGCGTGCCTGCCATTGCGCTGTCACAGTTCATGGGGCCGGAAACCGCAGCCCTTGCCGATCCGTTCGAAGCGGCGCGGGCGCATGGCGCTGCACTGGTGCGCAAGCTTCTTGATGCGTCGCTCTGGGATGATGCCGATTACCGGCTGTTCTACAGCGTGAACTTCCCGGCCGTTTCTGCCGCCGCCGTAAAGGGCGCGCGCGCCTCTCGGCAAGGATTCCGGCGCAACACCCGCATGGCCGTCGAAGCGCATCTGTCGCCCTCGGGCCGAAAGTTCCTGTGGGTCAGGGGCGGCCCGCAGGCAGAACGCACCGGCGACGGCACCGATGTGCAGGACAATGTCGATGGCTATATCTCCGTCACCCCGATGCGCGCCGACCTGACCGCCCGCGACAAGCTTGCCGATCTGGCGGCGCGACTGGCATGACGCAGGAAGCCGCAGAACAGAAGATGCGGTTTCTGTACGCCCTGCGGTCGCATGGCGTAACCGACGCCCGCGTTCTTGCGGCGATGGAACGGGTCGACCGTGGTCTGTTCGTGCGCGGCCTGTTCGCAGAACGCGCCTATGAGGACATGCCCCTGCCCATTGCCTGTGGTCAGACAATCAGCCAGCCTTCGGTCGTGGGCCTGATGACCCAGGCACTGGAAGTCGGGCCCCGCGACAAGGTGCTGGAGGTGGGAACCGGGTCCGGCTATCAGGCTGCGGTGTTAAGCCAACTGGCACGGCGGATCTACACCGTGGATCGCCATCGCCGCCTGCTGCGCGAGGCGAAAGAGATTTTCGACAGTCTGTCGCTGAGCAACATCACCGCGCTGGTCGCGGATGGCAGCCGTGGCCTACCGGAACAGGCGCCGTTCGACCGCATCCTTGTCACCGCCGCCGCCGAAGACCCGCCAGGGCCCCTATTGGCTCAGCTTCGGATCGGCGGTATCATGGTTGTGCCGGTGGGCCAGTCTGATGCGGTGCAAAGCCTGATAAAGGTGACGCGCGGCGAAACGGGCTATGACTACGAAGAGCTTCGCCCGGTGCGTTTCGTGCCGCTGGTCGAAGGGATCGGCGAAGAATAAGCGCCCGGCCCGCAACGGGCCGCGGCAAGACCAAGCCCGGAAAACCGGGCAGGATGTGAGGGAAACGAGCATGCCATTTCACCGCACTGCCGCACCGCGCGCCGCCACGTTGCGTTATCTGACGCTGGGCTGCGGGCTGCTTGCACTGACCGCCTGCACCGAAACCGGCGGTTTCGATCCCGATTTCCGTCGCTTCGGACGGGGGCTGGAAACCGCCAGCGCTGCGGAACAGGCGACGAATGACCGGCCCGCCGCGGACGGGCGCGGAGTGATTTCCACCCAGAACTATCAGGTGGCGGTGGCGCGCAAGGGCGATACGATCGAAAGCCTTGCCGCAAGGGTCGGCATCCCGGCGGCGGAACTTTCCAGCTACAACGCCATCCCGGCGGGCATGACCCTGCGCGAGGATGAGGTTGTCGCCCTGCCCCGTCGCGTCGGTGGCGGAGGCACGGCAGTTGCGGCTGCACCGATCAGCAGCGGCACGCTGGCGGGCGGCGGTATCAACGTCACTGCGCTGAGCAATGCCATTGACCGCGCACCGGGAACGGGTGCGGTGATCGGCGCCCCGGCGCAGCCAGCCCCCGCCGCAGCGGCCTCGACCGCCGCGCCGGTGCGCCATCAGGTCGTTCAGGGCGAAACCGCCTATACGGTTGCCCGGCTTTACGGGGTTTCGGCCAAGGCACTGGCCGACTGGAACGGGCTTGGCCCCGATCTTGCCGTGCGTCAGGGCCAGTATCTGCTGATCCCGACAGCCGCACCGCAGCCAGTCGATCCCGACACGCCGAAGGGCACGCCTGTTACTCTGCCCGGTGTCGGCACGGCCACGCCGGAACCGCCGTCATCGGAAAAACCGCTGCCCGACGAAAAGCCTGTCACCGAGGCCGAGGCGACCGCTGCCAAACCGCCCGAAGCCGATCTTGGCAAGCAGAAAACCGAAGCGTCCGGCACCGCAAAACTGGTGTTCCCGGTCGATGGCCGCATCATCCGCGCCTATCAGAAAAAGAAGAATGACGGGATCGATATTTCCTCGGCCCCGGGCACGGCGGTCAAGGCAGCCGATGGTGGCACGGTGGCCGCGATCACCCGCGATACCGAAGGGGTGCCGATCCTGGTGCTGCGCCACGAAGGCGGCCTGCTGACTGTCTATGCCAATATCGATGCGGTCGGCGTGGCGAAGGGCGACAAGGTTTCGCGCGGGCAACAGATCGCCAAGGTGCGCGGCAGCGATCCGGCCTTCCTGCATTTCGAGGTGCGGCAGGGCTTCGACAGCGTCGATCCGATGCCCTTCCTGCAATAACGCGACAAGCGGGCCGTCAGCTTTCCAGCCGGATACCCCGGCGGCCCGCAAGATCGGTCACATATTGCCAGGCGACCCGGCCAGAACGCGCGCCGCGCGTCGCCTGCCATTCGATCGCTTCCGCGCGCAGCGTGGTGTCGTCGATATCGATGCCAAAGGCATCACAATAGCCCCGGATCATCGCCAGATAGTCGTCCTGCGAACACGGGTGGAAACCCAGCCACAGCCCGAAGCGGTCGGAAAGCGAAACCTTTTCCTCGACCGCCTCTGACGGATTGATCGCGGTCGATCTTTCATTCTCGATCATGTCGCGGGGCATCAGGTGGCGGCGGTTGGATGTGGCGTAGAACACCACGTTTTCCGGTCGTCCGGCGATGCCGCCATCCAGCACGGCCTTCAGGCTTTTGTAATGGGTATCGTCATGGCTGAAGGACAGGTCATCGCAGAACAGCACGAACCGGCGCGGTGCGGCTTCGCGCAGCAGGGCCAGCAGGCGGGAAACGCTGGGCAGGTCTTCGCGGCTAAGCTCGACCAGTGTCAGCGCATGGCCCCGACGCAGCACTTCGGCATGCACCGCCTTGACCAGACTGGATTTTCCCATGCCGCGTGCACCCCAGAGCAACGCATTGTTGGCCGGAAACCCGCCCGCGAAGTGCAGCGTGTTTTCCAGAAGCGTATCCCGCGCACGCCCCAGACCCAGCAGCAGATCAAGCGCCACGCGGGACACCTTTACCACCGGTTCCAGCCGTTCCGGGCTGGCATGCCAGACAAAGGCATCGGCCCCAGCGAAGTCCGGCGCGGGCAGGGGTGCGGGGCTCAGCCGTTCCAGTGCCTCGGCAATGCGGTGCAGGTCATCGCTCATGTCTTGGCGTCTGCCTCTGCCTCCTCGTCATCCCACAGCCCTTCGGCACGCAACTGCGCCTCGCGGGTTTTTTCGATACGGCGGATCAGCAGGATAGAGATTTCGTAAAGCGGGTAGACGGCGAAGAACAGGATCATCTGGCTCATCACATCCGGGGGTGTGACAATGGCGGCAGCGATCAGGATCACCACGATGGCATAGCGACGCATCCCGGCCAGCCCGCGCGACGACACGATGCCCGCCTTGCCCATCAGTGTCAGCAAGACAGGCAACTGGAAGCACAGGCCAAAGGCGATGATCAGCTTCAGGCTGATGTCCAGCGTTTCATTGACCTTGCCGTTGAAGACGATCTCGATCCCCTTTTCTGTCGCGGGCTTTGCGACCTCTGCCACCGGCGCGTCGGTCAGGCCGGGGATCAGCGCCGTCAGCAACGAATAGGTATCGGCAAAGCCCAGGAAAAAGCTCATCGCCATCGGGGTGACAAGGTAATGCGCGACCGCTGCCCCGGTCACGAACAGCACCGGAGAGGCAATAAGGAACGGCAGGAATGCCGCCTTTTCGCTGCGGTAAAGACCGGGGGCGACGAACCGCCAAAGCTGATAGGCGATCACCGGAAAGCTGAGCATCAGCCCCGCCACGACCGAGATATGGACGAGGGTAAAGAAGTATTCCTGCGGCGCCGTGTATTGCATCACCGGGTTCGGATTGCCCAGGCCGCGCATGGCGCGTTCGATAGGACCGAGCATGAAATCAAGGATCGGTTCCGCGACAACAAAGCAAAGGATCATCGCTACCAGAAAGGCACCGACCGACCACAGGATGCGTTTGCGCAATTCGATCAGATGCTCGACCAGCGGCGCGCTGCTGTCTTCGATGTCGTCCTGTGCGGTCATCCCTGCGGTGTCCCGGTATCTTTGCCGGCAGGCTTTTTCCGCGCGGCCGGTTTACTGGCTGCGACGGGCCTGGCCGCAGTGCCGGTGGCGCGGACCGGCTTTACTATGGCGGGTTTCGTTGCGACCGGCTTGGTGGCCGCAGGTTTTCGCGGGGCGGGCGGCTTGCGCGGCCGCGGCGCTTCCTCTGCGGCGATCTCGGCATCGGCGGCTTTTTCGGCGGCGCTGGCCCGACGCGCCTCAGCCTTTGCCGCGCGTTCGGCGGCAAGCTTTGCCGTGGCCGATCCCGATGCGGCACCGGCTGCTGCCGTAGCGGGCTTGCCCCCCTTCAGCGGGTCCCATTTTTCAAATTTCGAGGCGGCGCCTTCCAGCGCGTCCAACCCAAGACTTTTCTTGGATGTGACGGCGCGCAGATCTCGGGCCACCTCATCCACGCCTGCCTCTTTCGCGGCATCTTCCATGGCACGGCTGAATTCGCGCGCCATGGCCCTGGCCTTGGCGGTGAACCGGCCCAGCGTGCGGAACATCACCGGCAGATCCTTGGGGCCGACGACGACGAGCGCCACGATCCCGATCACCAGAAGCTCGGTCCATCCTATATCCAGCATCTTCTGTCAGCCCCGCTGAGCGCGATCAGACCTTGTCCTTCTTGTCCTCGGGGGTGACATCGCGTGCGGCGGTGGCGGCGCTGTTCTCGATTTCTTCCTTGCCGTCCTGCACGCCCTTCTTGAAGGCGGTGATGCCCTTGCCGACCTCGCCCATCAGCGAGGACACCTTGCCCCTGCCGAAAAGCACCAGCACGATGACGCCGATCAGCAGCAGACCCGGCAGACCAATATTGTTGAACATGAGACGACTCCCTTGCGGAAAATGGCGTTCTTTCTTTCGTCTAAGCGCAAGCCAGCCGGGTTTGAAAGCCGGATTTGCTTGCCCTGCGGCGTCAACTGACAGTATTTTGTCAGTTGCCCCTCCGGAAGCGACTGTCGGGACTGCCCCATGAAACGCGACGACCGCATGTTTGACCTGATCCAGCTGATGCGCGACGGGCGGCTGCACACGGCGGCCGAACTGGCCGAAAGGCTGGGGGTTTCCGTGCGCACGATCTGGCGGGACATGGCGGAAATGGCCGCGACAGGCCTGCCGGTGGAGGGCGAGCGGGGTCTGGGCTATATCCTGCGCTCCCCCCTGGCCCTGCCGCCGATGATGCTGACCCCGGATGAGCTGGAGGTCTTGCTGGAAGCCTTGCGCGGGATCGCGGCACAGACTGAACACCCCCGCCAGCGCGCGGCGGGAAACCTGCTGGCCAAGGTCACGACATTGCTGCCGCAGGCGGGGATCGCACCGGACCATTCCGCGTGATTGCTGACAGGGTGTTGTCAGTTGCCCTGTGCGATGCACGGCCCGGCAACACGGTTTGGGGCCGGTAAGACCACAGGCGCGGATCGAACACCCTGATGAAGGCCGGAGGGGTTTTGCACCCCTCCGGACCACCCCGCAGGATATTTTTTGACAGAAAATGTAGGGGAACAGTCATGGCGGTGGTGCTCGCAGGCTTTCCGCCCGTCAGCCCCGCGCCGGAAAGACAAAGCACCTGTCACGGCGAAACATCAGCCACATCGGCGTGCCCGGCTTTGGCAGGAACACGTTGGGAACCGCTGCCTGAAGGGTCGATCCGTCATGGTCCATGCGAAATTCGACCAGGCTTTCCCGACCCAGATACCGTGCCCGCACCACGCTGCCCCGCGCGGGCACGCCATCCTGCGGCGTGGGCAGCGGTCCGCGCCCGGCGCGGTCGAAATCGATCTTCAGGTGCTGGGGGCGGATGACGATATCCACCTCTGACCCGTCGGGATGGCCGGGGGCAAGGAATTCACCGAAAACGCTATGGATCAGCGCACCCTGCACGCGACCCCGGATGATGTTCAGATCGGAAAAGAACGCCGCCGCAGACCGGTCCACCGGGGCGTTGTAAAGGTTGTAGGGTGCGCCCTGCTGCACCACCCTGCCCCGCCGCATCAGTGCGATGACATCGGCCATGCGCATCGCCTCGTCCGGTTCGTGGGTGACCAGCAACACCGCCGCGCCCTCCTCCTTCAACAGATCCAGCGTGGCGTCGCGGATGCCGTCGCGCAGGCGGTTGTCCAGCCCGGAAAAGGGTTCGTCCATCAGCATGATCCGCGGCTTGGGGGCCAGTGCACGGGCCAGCGCCACGCGCTGCTGTTCGCCGCCGGAAAGTTCATGCGGATATTTGTCGCCAAAGCCCGACAGGTTCACCCGTTCCAGCAGCGCCCCGGCGCGGGCCAGCTTTTCACCGCGCGGCAGTCGCAGGCCAAAGGCCACGTTTTCGGCCACGCTCAGATGCGGGAACAGCGCAAAATCCTGAAACATCAGGCCGATGCCGCGCTTTTCCGGCGGCAAATGCCCCTCGGCCCCCGAAAGCAACTGACCGTCGGCATGCACCTGCCCGACATCCTGCCGGTCCACCCCGGCCAGAATGCGCAACGTGGTGGATTTGCCGCAACCGGATGGCCCCAGCAGGCACATCACCTGACCGGCTTCCACCGTCAGCGAAACGTCCTCCACCACCGCGCGGCCGCCGAAGAACCGGGTCAGGCCCGTTGCCTGAAGACGGACGGGCTTTGCAATGGAGGGAGATACAGACACCGGCGGCCTTATTGAGCGTTTTGATCGGGTATCGACGGGATAGCAGGCGACAGGCAGGCGGGCAAGCGCGGGTCAGCGGGGCGCCATATCCTCCATCCGCCGCCATGACCGTTCCGGCCTGAGGGTCGCCCCGTCCAGAAGTGCCGTCCAGATGCAGCCGCCACCCGCCGGCTGATCGGCGCTGCGCAGGATCGGCAATCCGGCGATCGCGCACCAGCCGAGGCTGCCGACGGCCCCATGCCCCACGATCAGAATGTCGCCTGCGTGACCGGCCCCGGCGATACATTCCGTCAACGCATCCATGGTGCGGGTTTGCGCAGCCCGCGCGGTTTCCCAGCCGCCAGCGCTTTCGTCCGGATGGGCAAACAGGCGATCGGCATAGGCTTCATGCGCGTCAAAAGGCAGATAGCCGGTGGCGCTGCGATCCACTTCGGCCAGGCCCGCGCGAACCTGCGGGATGATCCCGCACCGTAAGGCGAATGGCGCCGCCGTTTCCCGCGCCTTGCATTCGGGACTGCTGAAGATCGCTGCAAGCGGTCCGGGCCAGCCGCTGTCGGCCAGCGCAGTCAGCCGCGCCCTGCCCTTTTCACTCAGCCCCCAGTCGGGAACCGGAACGGCGGGGTCGATGACCACCTCGGGGTGGGACAGGTAGTACAGCCGCCTCACAGCGTCGCATTCGTCGCGCCGCCATCCAGCAGGATGTTTTGCCCGACGATGAAGCCCGCATGGGCGGAACACAGAAACGCACAGGCCGCGCCGAATTCGGCGGCGGTGCCATAGCGGTGCGCGGGAATGGTGGCGGCGCGGCGGTCAAAGGCTTCTTCCCGGCTGATGCCTTCTGCCTTCATCACGGCGGCATCCAGCGCCGTGGCGCGGTCGGTGTCGTGGATGCCGGGCAGCAGGTTGTTGATGGTGACACCATGCGGGGCCACCTGCCGGGCCGTTCCCGCGACAAAGCCCGTCAGCCCGGCGCGGGCACTGTTCGACAGCCCCAGAACGGCGACGGGCGCCTTGACGCTGACACTGGTGATGTTGACCACCCTGCCCCAGCCGCGCGCGATCATGCCGGGCAATGCCCATTGCATCAGGGCAATCGGGGTCAGCATGTTGGCGTCGAGGGCCTTGATGAAATCGTCGCGGCTCCAGTCGCTCCACGTGCCCGGCGGCGGGCCGCCAGCATTGGTCACAAGGATGTCGATGCTGCCCGCCGCGTCCTGCACCCGCGCGCGTCCATCCGCTGTGGTGATGTCACCGGCAACGGCCGTGACCTGCACGCCATGCGCCTTGCGGATCGCCGCCGCAGTTTCCTCCAGCGCCTCGGCCCCGCGGGCATTCAGCACCAGATCGACGCCTGCCCCGGCCAGCGCTTCGGCACAGCCGCGCCCCAGACCCTTTGACGATGCGCAGACCAGCGCACGCTTTCCCCTGATGCCAAGATCCATTCCGAAGATCCTCCTGCTATACCCAAGGGCTAGCAGCGCAGATCGGTCCGGGCAAGCAATGCTAGCGTGTGGTGTCGATCGCGCCGCCCAGCGAACCGGCGGCGCCGCCGTCGATCTGCACGGTCGACGCACCACTTAGCCCAAGGATCAGGAATTTCGCATTGTCGCCGTTGAACTGGCCAAACAGACCGGCGTCGACCGTGATCGCCGTCCCATCGCGGGTCAGCGTCCCGGCCATCCCGGCCTCTGCCCCGTTCGCCGTGATGCCGCCGATATTGCCGCCTGTAACGGCAAGGCTGCCCGAATAATCGCCAACCGCCGCGCTGCCATGGCGCCCCTGAAACCCGTCGACCGTGCCACCAAAAGTGCCAGCCGCGAAATCCGCCGTCAGTCGCGCGTTGCCCAGAAGGTCAACCTCCGCCCCCGCGCCATCTGCACCGCCCAGTGCGGCATAGCCGTTGTAGGAGGCGGACCCTGCCGCAGGCATGGCCGCCGTCGGCGCAGCGGCATTCGCCGCCTCGTTCAGCTGACGGCTGGCGTCAAGCCGCGCGTCGTATCCCGTTGGGAACTCGAAATCACCACCCCCGCCGCCATCACCGGACGACCCGCCACCACAGGCGGCCAATGCGGTTAGTCCCACAAGATGCAACAGGTTACCGATACGCTTCATCGTCACTTCTTTCCAATCCGACACGTCCGATCCAGAGTTGTCCCTGCCATGACGCCCAAAAGGGGTAAAAACGTGGCGATGCACGGCCAGCGCAGGAAACGCCTGCCAACTGGATAGGTTCGGCCTCGCAGAAATGAAAGCTCCACCAACGGAAATGCCCGGCCATACAAAGAATTGCTGCCATCTGTGGCACTGTTCCGACGATTGCCTGCCATCGTGGCAAAAAGTTCCGCAGCATGGAACCGTTCACAGCCTCAGACGTTAAAGAGTTGCCCGCGCCATGCAATCGGTGAGGACTCGCTGATTTTCCGGCTGATCCCCGCAGGTCTACCTGCAGCCGGCA
>JBOFCO010000230.1:0-1907 GCA_051646105.1 Paracoccaceae bacterium | reverse complement strand
TGAGGTCCGGGATCAGGTCCTTGATGACCGGCATATGGGGCAAGGGGTAGATCTTCACGTCGCCCTTGATTTCATCCAGCCCATAGATGCAGGCCAGCGTGTTGATCCCGTCGATGTTCATCGCGCAGGACCCGCAGATGCCTTCGCGGCAAGACCGGCGGAAGGTCAGCGTCGGGTCGATCTCGGTCTTGATCTTGATCAGCGCGTCCAGAACCATCGGGCCGCACTTGTCCATATCCAGGAAATAGCTGTCCACCCGCGGGTTTTCGCCATCGTCGGGCGACCAGCGGTAGATCAGGAACTTGCGGACATTCTTGCCCTCCGGCTTCGGCCAGGTCTTGCCAGTGCGGATTTTCGAGTTCTTGGGCAGTGTGAACTGGACCATTGTCGTCAGCCTTTCCAGTCGGGTCTTTGATAAAGGGGGCGGCTTGGCGCCTGTCCGGATTTGGACATGACGCAGGTTTCATAAACGGCCGAAGGGTCGCGGTTCTGCAGGTAATCGGACGAGATCGACACCTTGACGCTGCCCGAGGAACTGCCGTCGGAACCGACGCCGACACCGACTTCGCCCCGGGGCGCGACGGCAAGGCGGGCACGCTGGAAACACTCGCTTTCGGCCTGTTGCACCGACATCGGGCCGCAGGCGGCCAAAAGGGCACAAAGGGCAAGGGCGGCGCGCATCATGGCTGCACCTGGGGCACGCCCGAGGCGGCAAAACAGGCCTGTGCCGCCGGGCGCAGCGCAAGGTTGCGGATATTGGCCTTGGTCTGCGTCCCGGCCTCGACCCCGATGTCGCGGGCCAGCGCCCGGGTTTCCTCGACCGAGGCCGCCTGCAGGATACATTCGGTTGCGGCCTTGGCGGGGGCGGCAGGCATTTCGCCGACCACCACGGCTTCAACCACTTCGGCGGCCGCACGGCGGGCGGTCTGGTTGGCCAGATCGGCCGGATCGCAGGCGGCCAGCAGGATCAGGGCAGGCAGGGCTAGTCGTTTCATCGGAAGCATCCCTTGCAAGGTCTGCCGCAAGCCTGCCAAATCCTCCGCGCGATGGGAAATCACCCCGTCGTGCAAGGCCTTATGGCCCGCGGAAAACCGCCGGAGCATTTGGTCAGCGCGCATCATTGAAGGCCTCGACAATGCGGGAAAGCCGGTCTGCCGGCAGCGCCCGAGGGGAAAGCTGGAACCGGGCCATGCGCCCCGCGCGCGCAACGGGGGCCGCAAATTCCTCGATCCAGTGATAGTGCGGACGGTCGTGGTAATCGTCGAAAAGCACCGTCACGGGCGCCGTGGTGCGCAGCATCGTCGCCAGAAAGCAGGCGGTCCGGAAGCGGCCATCGATCAGCACGACCTCGGGCTGACGGAACCACGGTTGGTCGAACACGCCCAGGGCATAAAGCGGATAGCGCTGAAAGCCGGTCGCGTCGGTGGGAAACCCCCATTCACCCGTCGGGCCGATATCTGCGTGATGCACGCGGTAGCGCGCCTTGTCATGAACGCGGCCAAGCGACTTCGAGATATTGCCGGCCCAAGCCTTGTCGCTTTCGACCGACATCACGAACTCGACCCCCGAATGCAGCGCAAGGAAGGTGGAGCCGCCGCTGCCATATTCCAGCACGCATTTCGCCGAAGCATAGGTGTCGCGCACCAGCGCTTCGGGTTCAGCCGGGAAGGTCAGGCGAAAGCCGGAAAAGCGGGTGACGGTACGGCGGCGCGGCGGCGCGACAGGGACGGTCGGGGCAATCGGGGCAGTCGGAGCGGGATAGGCGCGGGCGAATTGGGCGTAGGCTTCGAAAGCGGCCGCATCAAGGCCCGCAATCTTGGCTGCCACTTTCTTCAACGCTGCCGTCTGCGCCTTGGCCACGGCTGGCATGGACATCAGCCGTTCGATCCATTCCGAACAGGCCTTTT
>JBOFCO010000084.1:0-21629 GCA_051646105.1 Paracoccaceae bacterium | reverse complement strand
GCCACGCTGGAGGTGATCCCGCGCATCGTGCTTGCCGCCAGGGACCGCATGCCCGGACTGAACCTGACACTCCGCGAGATGATGACCTACGAACAGGTCGAGGGGCTGATGGCGGGCAGTCTGGAACTGGGCATCACGCGGCTTCCGGGACGCAGTTCAAACCTGCTGCTCCGCAAGGTGTGGAGCGAGCCTTTTGTGCTGGCGATCCCGCGTCGGCATCCCTTGGCCGACAAACCGGATCTTTCCGTGCTGGATCTGAACGGGGTCGACTTCATCGGCTATTCGACCGAGCGTGGCGGCTTTCTGCACGAGGTGCTGCATGGCTATCTGAACAGCGCGGGTGTCGCCCCAAAACTGGTGTTTTCGGTATCACAGGGCCGTACCATCATGGCCTTGGTCGATGCCGGAATCGGGCTTGGCTTCGTGCCACGATCCAACAGCCAGATTGCCATGGCAAACACCGTGATACGTGAAATCGTGCTGCCTGACAGCTTCCGTTCGGATCTGTATCTGGCGCTTGGCCCGAAAGACCCCTCGCAGTTGCTGACCCGTTTCTCGCAGCTTGTCGCAGAGGTTCTTTCGGATGAATGATACGCTGCGGCTATCATTCCGATCAACCTTGGCATTGGACGTGCCCCCCGGTCTGACGTAGCCAGAGGGAAAAGGGAGGCGTGAATGACGGCGGCTTTCACATCCGCGCTGACGGGGATTTCCGGCATTCTTGTCACCCCGTTCGACGATCGGGATCATATTGCACCCGCGCGTCTTGCTCCCGTGATCGACCGGGCTATCGGGGCCGGGGTTCATATCCTTGTATCGAATGGCAACACGGGGGAATTCTACAGCCTGACCATCGACGAAGCGCTGGACATGGTTGCGGCCACTGCCGATCTGGTTGCAGGGCGCGCGCCGCTGGTCGGTGGCGCCGGACGGTCGGTTGCCGAAGCCTGCATGCTGGCCCGGGCCTCGGCCCGCGCGGGTTGTGCCGCGATCATGATGCATCAACCCCCCGATCCCTTCGTCTCGCCGCGCGGTACGCTTGAGTATGCCCGTCGCGTTGCCGATGCCGCCGACGGCCTGCCAGTCGTGCTTTATATCCGCAACGATGCCATCGGCGCGGCAACCTTCGCCGCCCTGTCGGAAATTCCGCAGGTCGTCGGGGTAAAGTGGGCAACGCCCAATCCCCAGCGCCTTGCCGAAGCCATGGCTGCCAGCGATCCCCGGTTGATCTGGGTTGGCGGGCTGGCCGAGGTCTGGGCCCCCGCTCTTTGTGCCGTCGGGGCGCGCGGTTTCACCTCCGGGCTCATCAATGTTTGGCCGGAACGTTCCGTTGCCATTCATGCCGCGCTGGAGGCGCAGGATTACACAGCGGCGCGCAGCCTGATCGCCGGAATGCGCGCTTTCGAGGATGTCCGCTCGGAAGAAATGGGCGGGGCGAATGTCTCGGGCGTCAAGACAGCGCTGAAGCTTCAGGGGATCGATTGTGGCCATGCCCGCCCGCCCGCCGCATGGCCGCTTGGCGACAGCCAAACCGCACGTATTGCCGCGATGCTGAAGTCAACCACGTGACGATTACGGTTGTCACCACATCCCCCGGATTTGGAACGGCGGGCGATCTGCCGGATCGGCTGGCTGCGACAGGCTGGAACCTGATCCGGTGCTCGGAGAAGGATCAAGGCAGATATCTGCCGGAGGCCGATTTTCTGGTTGCGGGTCTGTCTGTCGTCAATACCGCCACGCTGGATGCCGCCCCGCATCTGCGGGCGGTGCTGAAACATGGCGTCGGCCTTGATTCCGTCGATGTTCCCGCCTGTACGGCGCGCGGCCTGCCCGTTACGAATACACCCGGCGCGAACGCTGTCGCGGTGACAGAGCTGGCACTGGTGCATATCCTTGCCCTTTCGCGAAACCTGATGGCGGGTCATGCGTCCGTGGTTTCGGGCGGTTGGGATCGTCGCATCGGGCGCGAGGTGCAGGGCACTACCCTGGGCATCGTCGGCTTTGGCGCCATCGGCAAGACGCTTGCAGAAAAGGCGCGTGCGCTGGGCATGGTTGTTCTTGCGACCGACCCGTTTGCCGATGCGGCACAGGCCGAAAGCTTGGGCATCCGTCTGGTGTCCTTGCCTGTGCTTCTGGCGAGTTCGGATCACGTAAGCCTGCACGTCTTTGGCGGCCCGTCCACCGCCGGTCTGATCGGTGCGGCCGAACTGGCGCTGATGAAACCGGATGCGACCATCCTGAACCTGTCGCGGGGCGAGGTTCTGGATATTGATGCCCTTGCCGATGCCCTGAAGCATGGACGACTGTCCGGAGCGGCTCTGGACGCCTACACGGTGGAGCCGCCCGACCGGAACCACCCGATCTTTGCCGATCCGCGTGTGATCTTTTCCCCGCATTCCGGGGCCGACACGGTAGGTTCCCTGATCCGCATGGGCCATATGGTCATCAATGATATCGAGACACTTATCACAGGTGGCCGTCCGCACCGCATTGTCAACCCTGCAGCATTCGAGGCAATTCGATGACCTCTACCCGCTACGACGTGACCGCGCTGCGCAACTTTGCGCAAGATCTGTTCATCGCGGCGGGGCTTGCACCGACACACGCCGAACCCGTGGCGCAGTATCTGGTTGAGGCGGATCTGATGGGCCATGACACGCATGGTCTGGCCCTTGCGCCCTGGTATCTTCAACATATTGCTGACGGTATCGTTGCCAGGGAGGGGGAGCCTGAAACACTTTCCGATCGAGGGGCGGCTGTGGCGTGGCGGGGGCGACGGCTGCCGGGGGCCTTCCTGACCTTTCGCGCGCTTGATCTGGCTATATCCAGGGCGCGGGAATATGGCACCTGTACAGTTGCCGTGGGCGATGCGCATCATATCGGGGCGCTGGCGGCCTATCTGCACCTGGCGACAGATCAGGGCCTGCTTGTTTCGATTGCCTCGTCCTCGCCATCCGGAACGCAGGTTGCCCCTTTCGGCGGGGTGAAGGGCGTGTTCACGCCCAATCCGGTGGCGCATGGCATCCCCACGCCGACGGGTCCGATCCTCATCGACATATCGGCATCGATCACGACCAACAACATGGCGCAGCGGCTTATCCGCGAGGGACGTCAGTATCCCGGCGAATGGGTGATGGATGCTGCAGGCAAGCCAAGCCGCGACCCCTCGGAACTGAACAACGGCGGATCGCTGCTGCCGACCGGTGGGCTGGATCATGGGCAAAAGGGTTACGGCATGGCGCTGCATGTCGAAGCGATAACACAGGGCCTTGCCGGATATGGTCGTGCCGATTCACCAAGCGGGACCAACTGCGCGTTTACCGTCCAGGTCTGGGATCCGGAGGCGTTTGGCGGCTCGGTTGCGTTTTTGCGGCAGACCGGCTGGCTTGCCGATGCCTGCCGTTCCAGCCAGCCCCGCGATCCGGCCCGGCCGGTCCGATTGCCGGGCGATGCTGCACTTGCGCGGCGGGCCGACGCTATTACCAATGGCGTGGCACTTTATCCAACCATCTTTCCAGCGCTTTCCGAAGCGGCAGGCAGTCTTGGAGTTGCGTTACCCCAACCCGTCTGATCACCGCCGATAGTCCCCGATCAATCTTTCCAGCATGGCCTCTTCCTCGGCTGTCAGGTCGAGCAGGGGTGAACGGACCGGGCCTGCGGCAAATCCCTGCAGCCGCACACCGGCCTTGATCGCCGAAACCGCATAACCTTTCTGGCGGTTGCGGATCGCCATGAACGGATAGAAGAAGTCCTTCAGAATCCGCTCGCACCCGGTCCGGTCGCCCTTGCGCAGGGCGGCGTAAAATTCGTTGGCCAGCGCCGGGACGAAATTGAAAACGGCCGATGAATAGGTCGTGAAACCTGCACCAAGATAAGCCTCGGCAAACAGTTCCGCCGTGGGCATCCCGCCCAGATACATCAGCCGGTCACCCATCCGCGCCGTAACCTGCCGGACAAGCCCGATATCCCCTGTCCCGTCCTTGAAACCGATCAGATTCGGGCAGTCGTCACACAACCTTGCAAGCGTGTCAGGCTGCATCACCGCGTTATCGCGGTTATAGACCATGACACCGATACCGACCGACTGGCAGATGCGCCGCGCATGGGCATAAAGCCCTTCCTGCGGTGCATCGATCAGGTAGTGAGGCAGCAGAAGAATGCCGTCTGCGCCCGCTTTTTCAGCGGCGCGCGCGATATCCACGGCCAGTTCCGTTCCATAGCCGCAACCAGAGACAATCGCCGTCTTGGGCGCTGCTTCCTTTGCAGTTCGCAGGATTTCGGGAATTTCGGCCGGAGAAAGCGAAAAGAATTCCCCCGTGCCACCCGCCGCGAACAGCACCGGGGCGCCGTATCCTTCCAGCCAGTTTACATGCTGCTGATAACTGTCAGGGGCAAATCGACCGTCGACGTCGAAATGGGTCACAGGAAAGGAAAGGAGCCCCGTGCCAAGCAGGGACTGAAGCCGTTCGGGTTGCATGAGAGCTCCTGTCAGAATTTTGATATATTAGTTATATTAATATTTTCTTGTAAAGCAATGCCGCCGTCACTGCCAATAGGATGCTGACCGCATACGCGATGCGGCACATCACCAATCGCTGACACAGGTATCAGATTGGCCGGGACCGTCCCGCGATCAGCCCGCGCAACTCTGCCAGTCCGCGCAGGCGACCGATCAGCGGATAGCCGGGATGTGTTCCGCGCCCGGCGTCGTGAAGCAGCTCATGCCCATGATCCGGGCGGAACGGGATTGGTGGCAGCCCCTTGTCTTTCCGACCCGATTCTGCGGCAAGCAGCGCATCGATCAGGGCGATCATGTCGGTGTCGCCATCCAGATGCGCGGCTTCCTCGAAACTGCCGTCGGCTTCCTTGCGGACGTTTCGAAGGTGGGCGAAGTGAATGCGGTCAGCGAAACGTCTGGCGATTGCCGGCACATCATTCGCCGGATGCGCCCCCAGCGAACCGGAACAAAGCGTCAGCCCGTTGGCGGCGCTCTCAACGGCAGCAAGAATCCAGCCTATGTCATCCCCTGTCGAAACCACGCGGGGCAGTCCAAGGATGTCTCGGGGCGGGTCATCCGGATGCACACACAGACAGATGCCCAGGTCTTCTGCCGCCGGGACCACCTCATCAAGGAAACGGGCAAAGTTCTGCCGCAGGGCCGCACGGTCGATGCCGGAATATCCGTCAAGCGCCTTTCGTAGGCCCTCGATATCATAGCGGTCATAGGCACCGGGCAGCCCGGACATGATCGCGTGCAGCAACGACTGGCGGTCACTTTCGACGGCAGTCTCGTTCCACTTGGCAGCAGCGCGAAGCGTCTCTTCGGTATAGTCGCCCTCTGCCTCTTTCCGTCCCAGCATGAAGATTTCAAAAGCCGCCATACGCGGCGCGGAAAAACGCAGGCATGTGCCGCCGCGGTCGACGGGCGCAGACAGATCGGTGCGCGTCCAGTCGAGAAGCGGCATGAAATTGTAGCAGATCGTGCGTACGCCCTCGGCCGCCAGATTGGCGAGCGATTGCCGGTAATTGGCAAAAAACCCGGACAGATCGCCGTCGCCCCGCTTGATGCGTTCGTGGACGGGCAGGCTTTCGACTGCTGACCAGATGAAACCTGCCTTGGTCAGGCTGGCCTTACGCACGGCGATGGCTTCGCGTGACCATACTTCGCCATAGGGAATATCGTGCAAGGCGGTAACAATGCCACGCGCGCCCGTCTGGGCGATTTCGGACAGGCTGATACGATCCAGATCGCCGAACCAGCGCCAGCTTTCTATCATGTTGTTTCCTCTACACTGCGACGGGCACCCTGTTGCAACAGCCTTTGGAATGCTTCGGTCACAGCAGGTGCTATCGATTTCGCAAGGTCATCGGGAAACACTTCGCGCACCGAAAGCAGGGCAGCGACCTTTGTCTCTGGTGTTGTGGCGCCATCCGAAAGGGCACGAAGGCGGGCTGCCAGCGGATCTTTCACATCAATCGGATGGCCCTTTTCGTCGGTGCCGCCCACATACCGCATCCACCCCGCGATCACCAGGCAGAGCCCCGGGCAGGGACGCCCCGCCGCAAGGTCTGTGGCCAGCGTGCCAAGGATGCGCTGCGGCAGTTTCTGGCTGCCATCCATGGCAATCTGCCAGGTGCGGTGCCGGATCGACGGATTTGTATATCGCGCCTCCAGCGCGGCGGCATAGTCGGAAAGGATCACACGCGGCGGCGGGACAAGGGCCGGGATGATTTCCTGCTCCCACAGCCGCCGTACAAGCGACCGATAAACCGGATCGGCCATGCAATCGGCAATCGTCTCATGCCCGCCCAGATAGCCCAGATAGGCGAGCGCTGAATGGGTGCCGTTGAGCATCCTCAGTTTCATCAGTTCATAAGGGGCGACGTCCCGCACCATCTCTGCCCCCGCAGCACCAAGATCGGGTCGCTGGTCCCCGACAAAATCATCCTCGATTACCCATTGCCGGAAGGGTTCATGGACGACGGGCGCAGCGTCGAAATGCCCGGTCAATGTGGCGGCGCGGTCGATATCGGCGGGGGTGGTGGCGGGGACGATGCGATCGACCATCGTTGCGGGGAAGCGCCCATTTTCAGCGATCCACTCAGCAAGTGCCGGATCGATCCGTCGGGCAAGGTCAAGCACAAGCCCCCTTACCAGCGGGCCATTTCCCGGCAGATTATCGCAGGTCAGTACCGTAAAGGGCGGCAATCCACGCGCCCGGCGCCTTTGCAGCGCGCGCACCAGAAAGCCCGGCGCAGAAACCGGATGCGGATGGGTCAGGTCGTGAGCAATGTCGGGATGATCGGGATTCAGCCTTCCGGTGGCCGGTTCGTGGCAATACCCCTTTTCCGTCACCGTCAGCGACACGATCCTGACGCCCGGTGACGCCATCGCCTCGACCACGGCATCGGGGTTCTCGGGTGCAACCAGTACACCCTGCACGCTTCGCACGATTCTGGCTTTTGGCCCGTCCGGTGCAAGTTCCAGCGCGGTATAATATCCGCCCTGTGGCGCAAGGGCATCCCGAATATCGGGGTTGCGCAGACTTACACCCAATATACCCCATTCGCCGCCGGAAGCCTGCATCGCTTCTTCGATGATCATCGCGCCGTGTGCACGGAAGAATGCCCCAAGGCCAAGGTGGACGATGCCGATGCCGCGCAACTCAGCCGTCGGGCGGTGCAGTCGCGGACGATCAGCCGCGGTGGTGGCGTTCGGCTTTTGCACTGTTCTGTTCTCCGTGACCACTGACGCCCATATTCACAACTTGTAGGCGCGTTTTGCCAATCCATAGGCCAGTTCCGGGGCAAGCTCCCCCGCCTCGTCCAGATCAAGCCTTCCGGTCGCAACGAGCGTCGCCAGGAAAGCGCAATCCACCCGCCGCGCCACATCATGTCGGGCCGGGATTGAACAGAAGGCACGGGTATCGTCATTGAAACCGACAGTATTGTAGAAACCGGCGGTTTCGGTCGTCATCTCCCGGAAGCGACGCATCCCTTCGGCGGAGTCGTGGAACCACCAGGCCGGACCAAGCTTCAGCGAAGGGTAGGTTCCGGCCAGCGGGGCCAGTTCGCGCGCGTAGGCGGTTTCGTCGAGCGTAAACAGGATCACCGAAAGCCGCGGGTCCATGCCCACGGCGTCAAGCATCGGCTTCAGCGCACGCACGTAATCCGTTCGTGTCGGAATATCGAATCCCTTGTCCCTGCCGAAGATGCCCATGACCTGCGGCGAATGGTTGCGGAACGATCCGGGATGGATCTGAAGCACCATGCCGTCCTCGATGCTCATCCGGGCCATCTCGGTCAACATATGGCCGCGAAAGGCGTCGGCCTCTTCCGCCGTGCAGGTGCCCTTCAATGCCTTCCCGAACAGCGCTGCCGCCTCGGCGCGCGGCAGGTTTTCTGTGCGGGCAGAGGCGTGGCCGTGATCGGTTGAGGTGGCACCATGGCCGTGGAAGAAAGCTCGGCGTATACGGTGGGCCTCAAGATACCCGTCCCACCGCGTCGCATCGACTCCGGCCATTTCGCCCAGCTTCTCGATATTGGTCGAAAAGTTCTGAAATTCCGGATCGACTACCGCATCAGGCCGATAGGCGGTGACGACCCGCCCGCCCCAGCCGCTTTCGCGGATCATCCGGTGCCAGCGAAGATCGTCAAGCGGGCTTTCGGTGGTGGCGATTACCTCGATATTGAAGCGGTCGAACAGGGCGCGGGGGCGGAATTCCGGCCGATCAAGGCAGGCCGCGATGTGGTCATAGGCGGCATCGGCATTGGCAGCCGAAAGCCGTTCCGTCCAGCCGAATACATTGACAAAGGCATGATCCAGCCAAAGCCGCGAAGGCGTGCCCCGGAACAGATGGTAATGCGCGGCAAACCTGCGCCAGATTGCACGACCATCGGTTTCTGTCGGCCCGCCATCCGCGCGGGGCACGCCCAGATCGGTCAGCGGCACGCCTTGTGAGCCGATCATGCGAAAGACGTAGTGATCGGGCGTGACAAAAAGCTGCGCCGGATCGGGAAAAGGGGCGTTTTCGGCAAACCAGCGTGGATCAGTATGGCCATGCGGGCTGATGATCGGCAAGTCGCGCACCGTGGCATAAAGACCGCGCGCCAGTACGCGGGTCGCGGGATCGGTTGGAAACAGCCGGTCATCGTCAAGAAGCGCCACGTCTTATCCCCCCTCAAACGTCCGTTGTCAGGCCTCGCCCTTCAGCAGTGCAGCAATCTCTACAGCCAGGCCGGTATCGGCGCTTTGCATCGCCGCAACGCCGGTCAGAACCGACATCGCCCCAGCACGCGCACCTGCCCGTTGCCCGGCAGGATCATCGGCATCGGGCACGAACAAGGCCCGGTGCAGCAGCGGATCACCCCCGAAATGCCCGCCCGGCCCATGTTCAACCTTGATGCGCTCCACAGAGCGGTCGGTGCCAAGCAGAAGGATTTCATCCACACCATGCGGCGCGTCAAAGGCCTGACGTTCGTACATCCGCACCTCGATCCGTCCCTTGGTGCCGTTGAAGGCCAGATGATAGCCTTCGATCGGCATGTAGCAGTTCAGCGAATAGCTGACCTGAACGCCGTTGGTGTAAAGGATCGCCGCCGTCATCGTATCGAAAATGTCGATGTCTTCCCGGAAAACACAGGCATCGCGGACATAGCCATCGGCGGCAGATGGTCCTTCGTACAGATCATCCAGCGCATGCTTCTTCGACATGTCGAAGTAGAACTCGCAATGGCTGGCATGTTCGCAGCCCTTGCAGCGGGTGCCGCGAAAAGTGCCGTTGCGGCCATAGCGGCGCAAGGCACCCTGCGCAAAGACACGTTGCGGATCGGCGTCGATCCACCAGTTCAGCAGATCGAAATGATGGGTTGATTTATGCACGAACAGCCCGCCGGAATGGCGGCGATACGCATGCCAGCGGCGGAAATAATCTGCGCCGTGCTGTGTATCCAGATACCAGTGGAAATCAACCGAGGTAACGGTGCCGATCCGGCCAGAGGCGAGCAGTTCGCGAATTTTCCGGCTGGTCGGCGCGAAGCGGTAGTTGAAGGCGACATCGACACGATTGCCCGTCCGCGCCTCGGCCTCAAGTATACGCCGGCAGTCTTCGGCGGTGGTCGCCATCGGCTTTTCGGTAACGACATCAATCCCGGATTCCAGCGCCTTGATGATGATGTCGGCATGGGTGTCATCACGGGTGCAGACAACAAGGGTATGGGGCCGTGTCTTTTCCAGCAGGGCGTCAAGATCGGCATCAGCTTGCACCTTCTGCCCGCCATAATAGACCCGACTTGCGGCAAGCCGCAGCGGGTTGGAATCGCTGACACCAACCAGTTCCACGGTGTCGTCGCAGTGCTGCATGGCATCCGCCGCCCAGGTGTGCGATCCGCGATGCCCTGTACCCACAACTGCCACACGCCGGCGGTTGCCTGCCATGGCTGCCTCCCCCTTGCTGTGTAAGTAACAAATCGGTTACTATGACTGTGTCAGCTAGGTGTCAAGCCGCCTGCGGCGATAGTTGCCCGCAGGTCCGAAGGAAACGGTGAGACGATGGACACGAAGGCGCAGATGCCCGCGCGTAACGAACCGCGCGAGCGCAATCCCGAAAAGACGACACGCGACATCCTGGTCGCAGCACGCGAGGAATTCGTCACTTTCGGGTTGGATGGCGCGCGTGTTGACCGCATTGCAGAGCGGGCGGGCGCAAACAAGCGGCTGATCTATCACTATGTCGGCAACAAGGAAGAACTGTATGCCCGCGTGCTGCTGGATGCCTACCGCGTCATCCGCGCGGGCGAGCAGGCGCTGCATCTGACCGACCTGCCACCGGCAGAGGCAATGGATCGGCTGGTCGGCTTCACCTTTGATCATTTCGAGGCGAATCCCTGGTTCATACGCCTGCTTGCGAACGAGAACATCCATCGGGGCGCTTATGTCTCGGCCATGCCGGAAGTCCGGGCGCTGACCTCCCCGATCATCGAACAACTGCGGCTGACGCTGGCCGCCGGGGTCGAGTCTGGCGACTTTCATGCCGGGGTCGATGCGGTGCAGCTTTACATGACGATCATTGGGCTAAGTTACTTCTTTTTCTCGAATATTCATACACTCAGCATTGTGTTCGGGCATCCGCTCGACACGCCGGAAAGCCATGCCGCGCGGCGTGCGCATGTGATTTCCGTAGTGCGCGGCTATCTGGCCTCTCAAGAGGCTTGATCAGAAATAACTAATGAGTTACTTTTTTCTGGCGGCCATCCTTTGGCGGTCCGCATGACTGCGACGAGGGGAGGAGGAAGCCCTTCGCGCTTCTGGGAGGAAGACATGTCACAGATGATGAACCGCCGTCAGTTCGGCGGCCTTTTGGGGGGCGCGGCGACGCTGTCGCTGCTTTCCAGCGTGAATGCCCGTGCTGCCGGAGAGGCGCTGCGCCTGATCTGGTGGGGGAACCCTGACCGCGATCGCCGCACGAATGAGGTGGTGGCGCTGTACACCGCAAAGGCAGGGACAGAGATTGTTCCAGAAACCTATGGCTGGGGCGACTACTGGCAAAAGCTGGCCACCCAGGCCGCTGGCGGCAGTCTGCCCGATGTGATCCAGATGGATTACCGTTATATCTTTGAATATGCCCGCCGTGGTCAGCTTGCCGCGCTGGACGATTTCGTCGGCAAGCAACTGACGCTGGATGATTTCGATCCAAACCAACTGGAATCGGGCCGCGTCGACGGCAAGCTTTACGGCATCTCGATGGGCGCGAATTCGCACTCGCACATCTACAAGAAGCCGATCCTTGAAAGCACCGGTATTGCCCTGCCGGATGCGACGAAATGGACCCAGGACGATTTCATGGCGCTGGGCAAGGAGGTGAAGGGCAAGCTGCCGGAAGGCATGTATTTCACCCAGAACATGGGCTATCTGGAACCCCGGCTTGAAGGCTTTGTGCGCCAGCGCGGCAAGGCGCTTTATACCGCCGAGGGCAAGGTCGGCTATGACCAGCAGGATCTGACCGATTTCTTCACCTACTGGAAAGCCATGCAGGACGAAGGGTTGACCCCGCCGCCGGACGTGTCGGCGCAGGATGCTTCCAACAAGATGGAAGAATCGATGATCGTGGTCGGCAAAACGCTGTTCGGCTTCATCCATTCCAACCAGCTTGTCGCCAATCAAAAGCTGGTTCAGGAAGATCTGGAAATGGTCATGGTGCCGGGTCAGGCCGGTGGCCAGCCGGGCCAGTATCTGAAACCTTCCATGCTGATTTCGATGGCCGAAACCTCGGCCAACAAGGAAGCTGCGGCAGAGTTGATGAACTTCTTCCTGACCAGCGAAGAAGCCAACGACATCCTTCAGATCGAGCGCGGTGTTACCGGCGATGCCTCGGTACGCGAGCGGGTTGTCGCGGGCCTGTCGGATACCGAGAAGAAGATCGTGGCCTATCTTGATGTGGTGGCGACCGCAGTGGGGCCGCTGCCGCCGCCGCCGCCCCAGAACGCGGGCGAAATCGACCGCGCGATCCGCCCCGCATGGGATGCCATCGCCTTCGATCAGGTCTCGGTCGAGGACGGGTCGAAGCAGTTCTACGACAACATCGTTTCGATCCTCGAACGGGTCTGAGGAACAGACAGTGACAACAGCAACCGGACTGGAAGGCGGGCGACAGCAGTCGCCCGCACTGGGGACCCGCATCCGTAAGACTATCGAACGCAACGCGGCGGGCTACCTTTTTCTGACTCCCTGGCTTCTGGGCTTCCTTCTGCTGACGCTGGGTCCGGCGCTGGCGTCTCTGTATCTGTCCTTTACTGATTACGATCTGCTCACCTCGCCCCGCTGGGCGGGGTTGAAGAACTATGACTACGCGCTGACCGCCGACCGCAGGCTCGGCAACGCGATGAGCGTGACCTTCACCTATGTGCTGTGGTCGGTGCCACTGAAACTGGCGGTGGCGCTGGGGCTTGCCATCGTGCTCGACAAATCGGTGCGGGGTGTCGCTTTCTACCGTGCCACCTTCTACCTGCCCTCGCTTCTGGGCGCGTCGGTCGCCATCGCCGTGCTGTGGCGGCAGATTTTCGGGGCCGACGGGCTGGTGAACACGCTACTGTTTGTGACCACCGGCTTTGAGGGCCCTGCCTGGATCACGCATCCGAACTATGCGCTGTCCACACTGATCGTGCTGGCGATCTGGCAGTTCGGATCGCCGATGATCATCTTTCTGGCCGGCCTGCGGCAAATCCCGCAAGACCTGTATGAGGCATCGTCGATGGACGGGGCTGGGCCGTTTCGCCAGTTCTGGAAGATCACCCTGCCGCTTCTGGCCCCGGTGGTGTTCTTCAACATGGTGTTCCAGACCATCGAGGCGTTCAAGGCTTTCACACAGGCCTACATCGTCTCTGGCGGGCAGGGCGGCCCCATCGACAGCACGCTGTTCTACTCCCTGTATCTTTACGAGGAAGCCTTCGCCAACTTCCGTATGGGCTATGCCTCGGCCCTGGCGTGGATATTGCTGGTCATCATCGGCATCTTCACCGCCATTGCCTTCGCCACATCGAAATACTGGGTCTATTACGAGGATGAGGGGCGCTGATGTCGATCAAACCCGTATCCACCCGCCAGGCGATCCTGCGCCACACGATCCTGGCCATAGCCTCGGTTGCAATGATCTATCCGCTGCTGTGGATGGCGATGTCATCCTTCAAGCCGGACAGCCAGATATTCTCTGACCCGATGGCGCTGCCCACGTCGTTCAACCTGGACAATTACAGGAATGGCTGGACCGCATTGGCCGTGTCGTTCACCACCTTCTACAAGAACTCGTTCATCATCTCGATCTTTGCCGTCATCGGCAATCTGATGGCCTGCTCGCTGACGGCCTATGCCTTTGCCCGGCTGGAATTCTGGGGCCGCAAGTTCTGGTTTGCGCTGATGATGGGCACTCTGATGCTGCCCTATCATGTGACGCTGGTGCCGCAGTATGTACTGTTTCTGAAACTGGGCTGGGTGAACACCTTCCTGCCGCTGATCGTGCCGCGTTTCCTGGCCGTCGATGCCTTCTTCATCTTCCTGATGGTGCAGTTCTTCCGCGGCATCCCCCGCGAAATCGACGAAGCCGCCGTCATGGACGGCTGCGGGCCGTGGCGCATCTACTGGAAGATCATGCTGCCGCTTTCCACGCCGGTTCTGGCCACAGCCGCAATCTTTTCCTTCATCTGGACCTATGACGACTTCCTGGGCCCGCTGATCTATCTGAACAGGATAGAGGATTATACCGTGCCGCTTGCGCTGCGTGCCTTCATCGACTCCTCAGGCGGCGAAAGTCTGTATGGCGCGATGTTTGCCATGTCGACACTGTCGCTGGTGCCGGTGTTCATCGTTTTCCTTGCCTTCCAGAAACTCATCATCCGCGGCGTCGCCATGGGCGCGCTCAAGAGGTAATCCATGACTTCGCCTTCCTTTGACTTTGCCGTCATCGGCATCAACCACGGCCATATCTATGGGCAGGTCGACCAGATGCTGGGTGCAGGTTGCCGCCTGACCGCCTTTCACGCGGCCGAGGACGATCTGGCCGCGCAGTTTTCCAAGGCCTATCCGCAGGCGCAGCGTGTGGCCGACCGCAGGGCCATTCTTGACGATCCCAATGTACGGCTGATCGTCGGTGCAGGCATCCCGGTAGAGCGCGGCCCGATGGCGATTGAAGCGATGCGGGCTGGCAAGGATGTGATGCTGGACAAACCCGGCGTGGTGAACCGTGCGCAGCTGGAGGCGCTGAAGGCAGCGCAGGCGGAAACCGGGCAGATCCTGTCGATCCTTTATTCCGAGCATTACACTCAGCGCGCCACGGTCAAGGCCGAGGCACTGGTCAAGGCCGGTGCCATCGGAAAGGTCATCCAGACGGTCGGCCTTGGCCCGCACCGCAAGGGTAATTACGGGCGGCCCGACTGGTTCTGGGATCCAACCCGCAATGGATCGATCCTGATCGATATCGCCAGCCACCAGTTCGAACAGTTTCTGGCCCTGACCGGATCGACAAGCGCCCGCATCCTGTCGAGTGTCGAGGCGAATTTCGACACGCCTGACCATCCCGGTTTCTTCGACTACGGCCATGCCATCGTTGCCTCCGACCACGCCTCGGGCTTCATCCGGGTGGATTGGTTCACCCCCGATGGTTCCCCCGCATGGGGCGACGGCCGGCTGTTCATCCTGGGCACCGAAGGCAATATCGAACTGCGCAAGTATATGGATACCGAAGGGCGACCTGGCAGCGACCACCTGTTCCTGACCGACATGAAGGGCACCCGCTACATCGACTGTTCGCAGACCCCACTGCCCTATGGCGCTGCGCTGCGCGACGATGTGCTGAACCGCACCGCGACCGCCATGGCGCAGGATCACTGCTTCCGGGCCGTGGACCTCGCGATCACCGCGCATGAAATGGCAACCACGCTGACAGGCAATCGCCCGCAAGGGGTGGCGGCATGACGCGGCGATTGAAAATCGGCGTCGTCGGCGCAGGCATCGGCGCTTCGCATATCGAGGGCTATCAGGCCCTGCCCGACATGTATGAGGTCGTCTCGCTTTGCGATATCAACGATGCCCGCCGGGCCGAGGTTGCGGCGCAATACGGGATCGCCCAGCAGGACGCGCGGCTTGAGAACCTGCTGTCCCGCGATCTGGATTTCGTCGATATCTGCACGCCGTCCGGCCTGCATCACGCGCAGGTTCTGCAGGCTATGCGCGCCGGTCATAACGTGGTCATTGAAAAGCCTGTCGGCAAAAGCCTGGCCGAGGTTGACGAGCAGATCGCCGTGGCTGCGGAAACCGGGCGCATGGCCTGCCCGATCTTTCAATACCGCTTCGGCCTTGGCGTGCAGCGCCTGCATCACCTGATCGCCAAAGGTGTCGCAGGCCCGGCATCCGTCGCCACAGCCGAAACCCACTGGTTCCGGGGCGCGGAATACTATGGCCGTGCTGCCTGGCGCGGCACCTTTGACGGCGAACTTGGTGGCTGCCTGACCACCCATGCCATCCACATCCACGACATGATGTGCGAAATCCTTGGCCCCATCGCGTCAGTCCATGCCCGCACCGCCCGACGCGTGAACGGGAATGAGACGGAGGATATGGCCGTGCTGTCACTGGGCTTCGAAAGCGGGGCTTTTGGCACATCCTCTGTCACACTTGGGTCGCGCGAAGAAATGTCCCGCCTGCGGGTTTGCTTCCGCGATCTTGTCGGGGAAAGCGGGCGCTCGGCCTATAACCCCGGCCACGAACCCTGGACATTCCCGCATGACGATCCGGACGCGACAGCCCGGATCGCCGCCGCGCTGCAAGATTTCCAGCCGCTGCCCGAACGTTTCCCCGGTCAGTTCTACCGGATGCACGCGGCTGTCACATCCGGCGGCACGCTGCCGGTGACGCTGGCCGATGCCCGACGCTCGGTCGAACTGTTGACCTCCGCCTACTGGTCGGCCCGCACTGGCGAAGCCGTGAAGCTGCCCATCGGGCCGGAACACCCCTTCTACGCAGGCTGGCTGGACACCATGAAGAAGGATAGGGCCGATGGCAGGGCTTGAACTGAAGAGCGTCGTCAAGCGTTTCGGCGCGGCGCAGGTGATCCACGGCATCGACCTGACCATAGAGCCGGGGGAGTTTGTGGTATTCGTCGGCCCGTCAGGCTGCGGAAAATCCACCCTGCTGCGCATGATCGCCGGGCTGGAGCCGATCACCGAAGGCAGCCTGCTGATCGGCGGAGAAGATGTGACCGAGGTTCCCGCAGTAAAGCGTGGTCTGGCGATGGTGTTCCAGTCCTATGCGCTTTATCCGCATATGTCGGTTCGCAAGAACCTGTCCTTCGGCCTTGAAACCATCGGCGCCCCGCGCGAGGAAATCGACCGCAAGGTCAAGGAAGCCGCCGAGATTCTGCAGATCACGCAGCTTCTGGACCGCAAGCCGGGGCAGCTTTCCGGTGGCCAGCGCCAGCGCGTCGCCATCGGCCGCGCCATCGTGCGGGAGCCGCGCATCTTTCTGTTCGACGAGCCGCTTTCGAACCTTGATGCCGAACTGCGGATGCAGATGCGGGTAGAGATCAACAAGCTGCACCGGCGCCTTGGCGCGACGATGATTTTCGTCACCCACGACCAGGTCGAGGCGATGACGCTGGCTGACCGTATTGTCGTATTGCGTGCGGGGGTGGTGGAACAGGTCGGCACTCCGCTGGACCTGTACAACAACCCGGGCAATATTTTTGTTGCCGGATTCATCGGCAGCCCGCGCATGAACCTGCTGCCGGGTGCAGTCAGCGACCAGTCGGGCGATGATGTGACCATCACGCTCGACGGCGGTGAAACCCTGAAAACCCGGTTGGCAAACCCGGTCGCCAAGGGCACGCGCGTCACCGTGGGGATGCGGCCCGAGGCGCTGATCCCTGCCGGACCCGGTCGCGGCATCCTGAAAGGGGAAGTGCAGATCACCGAACAGATGGGTGGGGAGACCTATGTTTATCTCACCCTTCCGGGGGGCGGGAACATCACGCTGGAAATCAAGGGACAGCCCGACGTGGCCGCCGGGCAGATCATGGAGATCGATGTCGAGGGGGGGAAATTCCACCTCTTCGGGCCGGATGAAAAGGTGCTGGCGCAGGTCAGGGACTAGGACCGCCGCGCGCAAGAAGGAGTGCGAAAATTGACGACCAGACGAATTGGGCTGATCATGCACGGCGTGACCGGCAGGATGGGCTACAACCAGCATCTGGTGCGTTCCGTGCTGGCGATCCGCGATCAGGGCGGCGTGCGGTTGTCGGACGGCAGCCGCGTGCAGGTGGATCCGATCATCGTGGGCCGGGACGCCGCCAAAGTGAAGGCGTTGGCCGAAAAGCATGGCATCGCCCGCCACACTGACGATCTGGCCAAGGCGCTGGCGAACCCCGACGATACCGTGTTTTTCGATGCGGCATCGACCAAACTGCGCCCGACGTTGTTGCGGCAAGCGATTGACGCGGGCAAGCATGTCTACTGCGAAAAGCCGGTATCCGAGGGGCTGGAGGAGGCCCTTGCCATCGCCCGTCACGCCAAGGCGAAGGGCGTCAGGAATGGAATTGTCCACGACAAGCTTGACCTGCCAGGGTTGCTGAAGCTGAAGCGGCTGCGCGACAGCGGCTTCTTCGGGCGCATCCTCTCGGTGAAGGGCGATTTCGGCTATTGGGTGTTTGAAGGCGACTGGATGCCTGCGCAGCGTCCGTCGTGGAACTACCGCGCCAAGGACGGCGGCGGTATGGTTTCGGACATGCTCTGCCACTGGCGCTATGTGCTGGATAACGTCGTCGCGCCGGTGAAATCGGTGCTGTGCAAGACAGCAACCCATATCCCGGAACGCTGGGATGAAACGGGCAAGCGCTATGATGCCACTGCCGACGATGCCGCCTATGCCACCTTTGAACTCGAAGGCGGAATCGTCGCGCAGATCAATTCAAGCTGGTGCACCCGCGTCCGCCGCGACGATCTGGTGACATTCCAGATCGACGGCACACACGGCTCTGCCGTTGCCGGGCTGCATCGCTGTTTCAGCCAGCACCGGGTGAATACCCCAAAGCCGGTCTGGAACCCGGATCAGCCGCAGACGATGAATTTCCTCGAGGACTGGGAAGAAGTGCCGGACAACACTGTGTTCGATAACGGCTTCAAGGTGCAGTGGGAACAGTTCCTGCGGCATGTTCTGGAAGACGCACCGTGGAACTACACGCTTCTGGAGGGGGCCAAGGGCGTGCAACTGGCCGAGGCAGGTTATCAGTCCGCACGTGAACGCCGCTGGGTCGATCTAGCCCCGCTGGAGGTATAGGCCATGCCGCGCCTGATCCTGCCCGGTTCTGACGGCCTTGCCCCCTATGATGTGGGTCCGCCCGGTGATTTTGCAGCACCCAAGGCAGCCCCGAACCGCATCGCCTTTGCCGCCGCGCATGTGGTGGCCGATCCGCTGGCCGAATGCGACCCGTGGCTTGATGCGGCGATTGACTGGGATGCGACTCTGGCCTTTCGCCGCCATCTCTGGTCGCTTGGCTTTGCCGTGGCAGAGGCGATGGATACCGCCCAGCGCGGGATGGGACTGGATTGGGCGCAAGCGCTTGATCTGATCGGGCGTTCGGTCGCAGAGGCGAAGGCCGCAGGCGGCACGGTGTTTTCCGGCGTTGGCACCGATCATCTGGTCGCCGGGCCGGGGCTAACGCTCGACCGGATCACTGCGGCCTATCTGGAACAGCTTCATGCCGTGCAGGCGCTTGGCGGGCGGGTGATCCTGATGGCCAGCCGCGCCTTGGCCGCCGCCGCGAAAGGTCCCGACGATTATCTTTCTGTCTATGCCCGCGTGCTGGCCGATGCCGACGCCCCCGTCATCATCCACTGGCTTGGCGATATGTTCGATCCGGCATTGACCGGATACTGGGGGTCATCCGACACCACCGCCGCGATGGGCACCTGTCTGGCGATGCTGGAAGCGAATGCGAGGAAAATCGACGGCATCAAGATTTCGCTGCTGTCGAAAGAGGCGGAAATCACCATGCGCCGCCGCCTGCCTGCCGGTATCCGCATGTATACCGGTGACGATTTCAACTACGCCGAACTGATCGCGGGCGACGATCAGGGCTACTCGCACGCGCTGCTGGGGATTTTCGATGCCATCGCCCCGGCGGCATCCGCGGCTCTGGCGCATCTGGCGGCGGGCGACCGCGCCCGGTTCGAGGCGATCCTTGAACCCACCGTCCCACTGTCGCGCCACATCTTTCGGGCACCGACACGTTTCTACAAGACCGGCGTCGTCTTTCTGGCCTGGCTGAATGGTCATCAGAGCCATTTCACCATGATCGGCGGGCAGGAATCCACCCGCTCAACGCTCCACTTTGCCGAACTCTTCCGGCTGGCCGACCGCGCCGGTCTGTTCGCCGAACCGGATAGGGCCACGGCACGGATGAGGGCGTTTCTGGCGGTCAGGGGGATCGGCTGATGCCGGACATTTCGCAACTGTCGATCAACCTTGCTACGGTGCGCCAGCAATGGGGGCTGATCGAGGCGCTGGAAGGCGTGGCCCGCGCCGGTATCCCCGCCGTTGCCCCCTGGCGCGACCAGATCGCCGCCGTCGGGCTGAAGGCGGGGGTGCGGCGTTTCCGTGACCTTGGCTTGAAATGTTCGGGCCTGTGCCGGGGTGGCATGTTCCCCGCCGCTTCGCCAGAGGGTCGCAAGGCCGCGATTGAGGATAGTCTCCGTGCGCTGGAAGAAGCCGTGGCGTTCGATGCCGCCTGTCTGGTGCTGGTGGTGGGCGGGCTTCCCGATGGGTCACGCGATCTGGCGGATGCCCGGAGCCAGGTCGAGGATGGTATCGCTGCCCTGCTGGAACCGGCCCGCGCTGCCGGGATGCCGCTGGCCATCGAACCGCTGCACCCGATGTATGCCGCCGACCGCGCCTGCGTGAACACCATGCGGCAGGCGCTCGACATCTGCGACCGGCTCGGCCCAGGGGTGGGTGTGGCCTGCGATGTCTATCACGTCTGGTGGGATCCTGATCTTCAGTCCCAGATCGCCCGGGCGGGGCGCGACCGCCTGCACGCCTTCCATATCTGCGACTGGTTGCGCGATACCAAAGACCTGCTGCTGGATCGCGGCATGATGGGCGACGGCGTTATCGACATCCCCCTGATCCGCGGATGGGTCGAGGGTCAGGGCTTTACCGGCTATCATGAGGTGGAGATTTTTTCAGCACAGAACTGGTGGAAACGCGACCCGGACGAGGTGCTGGCCACCTGCGTCGAACGCCATCGCACGGCCTGCTGAAACACCACCTATCCGAAGCCGCCTCAGATCATGCGGATCGCGTCTTTTTCCACGGCCAGCATATAGCCCTTGCGCGCGATGTTCTTGACCAGAAGCTCGCTGACCATCTGGTTGCCCAGCGCGTCACGCAGGCGCTTGATGCGGGTTGCCCCGGCGGCCTCGTCGCAATCGGCGGCATTGCGCCCGGAAATCACCCCTTCGATTTCCGCGCCCGACAGCACGTCATCATCCATCCGCGCCTCTGCCAGCACCGACAGCGTTTCGATGGCGGCTTCGGTCAGGCGGAATTCCATATTGTTCAGCACCACGGCATTTTCCGCCCGGCTTATCAGCAGCGATGAAACCTGTATCCCCTGCCGCTGGATTTCCGACATGCGCCGGTTCAGGGCCACGATCATCACCAGAAACACCAAGGCCGCCACCAGCAGCGCCGTGGCAAACACCAGCAGCACAAAGATCATCATGCGATAGCTGCCCAGAACTTCTCGAAATGCCGTTCCGCTTTGCGCCAGAATTTCCAGCAGCTTGATGTCGCCGGTATTGGTCAGCGCATCGTTTTCCACAAAGATGCGTTCCACGCGCGCATCAAAGGCGTTGGCATCGGGCAGCGTCACGAAAAGAAGTACGCCCGCCAGCAACAGAATACCGACGATAGCGGCAATCCCATAGGTGACGATCCTGCTTCCGGGCCGAAGCGCTTCAATAACGGAGGAAGTATTCCCCGGCACGGTCTTTCCTTTCGGCTAGTCCTTCTGGGCCGAAGGTGGACAAAATCTGAAGCAGCGTCCAGCCACCTTGGGCCAGTCGGGCGGCTGCCTCTGCCCCGGCGGAGGCGGCATCGCCGCAAGCTGCATCCGATACCGCGAGCACCCCGTAGTGCAGGCGCAGCGGGCCGTTCTGTTTGGCCTTGTAGTCGGCATAGCACTCTGCCTGCGCCGCATTGGTGGCGGCGACAAGGACGCAGACGGCTAGGGTGGAGATGAGGTGCGTTTTCATGACGCCAATCTGCGCGGAACTTCGAAGATATTCAATAACGACGCGTAGCTGGCAGGGCTGCTATCCGATAGCAGGCGGCCGCTATTGCGTGACTTGCGGTCTTGGCCGTCAATCGTGGCATCAGCTTCACAGTGCCCGGACGGCATCACCGGCAAGGGCGCACAGACGCAAAGGATATACCGATGTTTCGCAAGCTCGCCGCCACATCTGCCGCCGCCGCCGTGGCCCTTGCCGGTTTCACCGCCGCGCCTGCCCGTGCCGATAACGATGACCTTCTGAAGCTCCTCGCGGGTGCTGCGATCATCGGAATCATCGCACATGAAAGCCGCAAG
>JBOFCO010000212.1:0-2251 GCA_051646105.1 Paracoccaceae bacterium | reverse complement strand
CGCCATTGGCAAGGCCCGCGCCCACGCCGACCATGACCTGTTCGGCAATGCCCACATTCACCAGCCGCTCCGGCCATTTCGATTTGAAGCCGCCCAGCTTGGAGGAGCCGACCGAATCATTCACCACCGCCACGATGCGCGGGTTTTCGGCGGCCAGGCGTTCCAGCACGGCCACGAATGCGTCGCGGCAATCATGCAGCTTGGGCGAAGGGGTTTGAGCGTTCATCACAGGGTCTCCGACAGTTCGGCCAGCGCGATCTGGAATTGTTCGGCATTGGGCACCTTGTGGTGCCAATCCACAGTGTCCTGCATGAAGGAAATGCCATGGCCCTTGTTGGTATGGGCCACAATGCAATGCGGGCGGGCGGCGCGATGTTCCAGCGCGGGCACGATCTCGGCCATGGCATTGCCGTCGATCTCGGTCACCTCCCAGCCAAAGGCTTCCAGCTTGGAGCGGAAGGGCGCGAGGTTGTTGGTATCCTTCAGTGCCGCACCCTGCTGAAAGCGGTTGTGGTCGATGATCAGCGTGAGGTTCGACAGGCCGAATTGCGCGGCCGAGGCGATGGCCTCCCAGTTGGAACCCTCCTGCATCTCGCCATCGCCAGTCATGACATAGGTGTGATAGGCGGCACCCGTCAGTTGCGCGGCCTTGGCCATGCCCACAGCCACCGGCAGACCATGACCCAGCGGCCCGGTATTGGTTTCCACCCCCGGCACCTTGTTGCAATTGGGGTGGCCGTTCAGCCGCGAATGCGGTTTCAGGAAGGTGGCGATCTCGTCTTCCGGCAGGAAGCCGCGCTTGGCCAGCGTGATGTAAAGCGCCAGCGCCACATGGCCCTTGGACAGCACGAAACGGTCGCGATTCGGGTCTTTCGGGGCCAGCGGATCAAGGCGCAACACACGGAAATACAGCGCCGTCAGAATGTCGATGGCCGACATTTCGCCGCCGATATGGCCCGCCCCAGCCGCCACGACAGCTTGCAGATCGCGCAGGCGGATCTGTCGGGCGATGCGTTCGAGATCGTTCGGCTGCATGTTTCCCTCGCAGTGCATAAATATACAGATAGCGTTATACTTGCATTGCCTCTGGTCAAGTCAAGCAAAAACATTGGAGATGCGAGGCAATAAATCCGATTGACAGCAGCGTCGGCAATGCAATACGAATTTACACACGGTAGTGAATAAATATGCCATGCTGAAAATACCACGCATGACCTGAGGCACCACCGGAACTGCAAGAGGGAGGGGACGGATGCTTGCGTCAACAAAAGGCGACACTGCGCAGGGCGCGAACGGGCTGCGCTGGCTGTCCGGGTTGAAGGGCGCAACGGGGCCGCTGATCGGGCTGATCCTGCTGTGCCTGTTCCTGACGGTGGCGACCGACAAGTTCATGTCGCTGCGCAACATCCTGAACATTCTGGATCAGATCAGCGTGCTGGGCATCATGGCCGTGGGCATGACGCTGGTGATTTTGATTGGCGGCATTGATCTGGCGGTGGGCTCGGTTCTGGCGCTGACCATGATGGTCATGGGCTATCTGGCGAATACCGCTGGCATGCCGATGGGGCCTGCGATCCTGCTGGCGCTGGTGGTGGCGGGCCTGAGCGGTGCGGTGTCGGGGCTGATGATCACGCTGTTCCGGGTGCCGGCCTTCATTGCGACGCTGGCGATGATGTCGGTGGCGCGGGGTCTTGCGAATATGATCACCGATGGTCAGCAGATCGTCGGCTTCCCCAGCTGGTTCAGCATGTTGGCCTATACGCGCCTCGGCGGTTTCCTGACGCTGACCGTAGCGATCATGCTGGTCGTGTTCGTCGCGGGCTGGCTGTATCTGCGCTATTCGGCGGGCGGGCACTCGCTTTATGCCATCGGCGGCAACCCGGAGGTGGCGCGGCTGGCGGGCATCCATGTGAATGCGTTCACCGTGGGCGTCTATGTTGTGTCGGGCCTGCTGGCCGGGCTGGCGGGCGTAGTGCTGGCGATGCGGCTCGACTCGGTGCAGCCGACGGCGGGCGTGTCTTACGAGCTGGACACCATCGCCGCGGTGGTGATCGGCGGCACCAGCCTGACCGGCGGGCGTGGCGGGATCATCGGCACCATCATCGGCGTGTTGATCATCGGCGTCTTGCGCAACGGGCTGAACCTGCTGGGCGTGTCGCCCTTCACCCAGGCCGTCGTCATCGGCGTGGTCATCGCACTGGCCGTCGCCGCCGAGTCCTTCAAGAAGGGCCGCTGACCCAGCGGCACCTCT